>NZ_JBHXMY010000061.1:11443-14032 GCF_042720195.1 Nocardia sp. NPDC058497
TTATAAAACACTACCCCTGAAACCCAGTTTAATAACTGTATCGTGGGCTCGTATTTGTTTATAAGACACAGCTGGAACCCCACGGCCGAGTCGCGCGGGCTGAGCGCCATCGCCCGCAGTTGGTCGAAGATGACGCCGAAGCGGCGGATCTCCGAGTGTCCCTCGACCAGGTCGTGGATCGACATACTCTCCACGTACACCAGTTCGGGGTCGACCGGGTTCCGGAAATCGAGCAGGGTGAACGAGCCTGCCATCCCGGGATGGGCTCCCGCGTCGAACGGCAATACCTGCAGGATGACGTTCTTGCGCTTGGTCTCGAGCAGCAGTCGGTCGAGCTGACCGACCATCGTGGCAGGTCCGCCGACAATCCTCCGGATCGCCGCCTCGTCCATCACCACCCACAGCTCCAGCGGTTCTTCCTTGGTCAGGTTGACGGCGCGGTCCATCCTCGCCTGTGCCCTGCTCTCCATCACCGACGCGTCGAGCCGTGGCATCGAGGTATCGATCACCGCGGCGGCGTAGTCGAAGGTCTGCAACAGGCCGGGCACAGTCGACGTCTGGTACTGGCGCGCCGACAGTGCCTCCGCTTCGAAATTGATGTAAGTGGCATATACCTCGGACAACGCGCCCTCATAGGCGTGCGACATGCCGGGTTTGAGCGCGTCGGTGAGCAGGCTGAGCGCTTCTTCGCGCGCTTTCTCGTTGACCTGGTACAGGTCGAGCATCGCGCCGAGAGTGCGGCGTTGCGGGCGAGCCTGCGCCATTTCGATGCGATACAGCGTGGTCACGTTGATGCCGGTGCGAGCGCTGACATCTTCCTTGCTCAGACCCGCGGATTCGCGCAACTCGCGCAACATGGCGGCGAGCCGTCGCAGCCGGACGGTCAGTGTCGTGCGCTTGCCTGCCATGGTTCCCCTTCGCCTGTGGCGCGCTTCGTGAATCGCATTATTGCGCTGTGGGGCGCCGATGTCACGCGATCGGTGAAGAAGGCAGGCCATCACGCATCGCCGGAGGTCGGCGCGCTCGATGAAACGCCGTAAAGCGCTGTGGCCCTGCGGATGTGACCGCCGGTTCTGTCAGGGCGGCTTTACTGCAAGGGTGACAACGCAATCTTGCGTTTCGTCTTGTGAGCGAGCATGATCCAGTTAGCCTGGTTGCGAGCAATCCGAACAGAAGACCGGGATAACCGAATCGAGAGCCAATCATGTTGGTACACAAATCTTGGGTGTCGGGTGAATTCGGGGCGTTGCGATGAGCGCGCCGGTGATGGGGGTACTGCCGACTGCGCCGCAATTGTTGTGCGCATTCCAGGGCAGGCGTTTTCAAGATCGAGAATTGTTGCGGTCGGCGCACGCGCTCGCTGAACTGCACGAACGGCGGGCACAGGTGCGTGATGCCGCACTGATCGCCGAAATCGACTGCCGTCGCAGCGAACTCGTCGACGACATCAACGACTGGATCGTGCAGGAGATTCCGTTGCATCGCAACGGCGCGTCACTGCACACCGAGAGTCTGGGTGCCGTCGTCGACCGGATGGCGCGCAGCTGGGTGGATGCCAACCAGGCCATCGACCTCGACGGTGCGCGCAGCGACAGCACGCACAAGCACTGGTACCACCTTGCCGAGCTGGTCGACGGCTACACCGATCTGGTCACCGATGTGGCCGGTGGCAGGCGCAGGCTGCCTGAGCAGTAGCCCGTCACGCGTGCTCGGGTGACAGCATCGCCTCGAAGGCGATGCGGTCACCCCGGTACAGCGACTGGACCGCCTCGACCCCGTCTACAGCCAGGCCGCCGAATCCCTCGGCGCCGGCCCGGTGCGTGTGCTGTGCCAGATCACCCTCCCGCTACTGCTGCCCGCCCTCGGCGCCGCCGCGGGTCTGGCGGTAGCCCTGTCCATGGGCGAACCCGGCGCCACGATCATGGTCTACCCCGCCATCTGGAAGACGTTGCCCGTCAGCATCTTCGCCCAAACCGACCGCGGCGAGGTGTTCGACGCCGAGGCCGGGACCACGGTCCTCGTGGTGGTGACGCTGGTCGTGCTCGTCGTCCTCGGCCGGGTGCGGGGCCGCGCCGCCTTGCGGTGAGTCGAGCAGCCTCGCACTGCGCTGAGCGTGCACTATCCGGCCACATGGCCCGATTTTCGACCGGAAGTCGAGTCGGTGCGCGCTCAGCGCAGTCTCGCTACAGGAGCGCGGCGGCGTCCACGGCTGTGAGACCGCCGTCGACCCGGAGGTCATGGCCGTTGACGTAGGCGGCGTCGCCGGAGGCCAGGAAGGCGATGGCGGCAGCGACATCCTGGGCAGTCCCGACCCGACCGGCGGGGGACAGAGCCGCGACACCTGCCTGGGCGGCGTCGGAGAGTTCGGCGCGGAAAGCCGGCGTGTCGATGTAGCCGGGGCTGACCGAGTTCACGCGGATCCGGCGCGGCGCCAATTCGGCGGCGAGCGTGCGGGTCAGGTTGTGGACGGCGGCCTTGCTCGCCGAGTACAGGGCCGAAGCGCGGGCACCCCCCCGGAGGCCCAAACACACCGAGATATCGATAGCGCCGGTAAATCGGCCCCGCCGCCCCCACATTATGATCGAGAAA
>NZ_JBHXMY010000061.1:14042-17950 GCF_042720195.1 Nocardia sp. NPDC058497
GGGCATAGTGGGCGGCGGGGGTGGGGGTCTGGTTGGGGCCGGCGGCCTTGCTGGCGTTTTACAGGGCCGTGCGGGGTACACCCCGGTGCAGCCCGAACGACGCGTTGATGACGATCGCGGCGTGATCTGGCAGCAGCGGCAGCGTCTTCTGGATCGTGAAGAACGCAGCTTTGACATTGGCGGCGATCACGTCGTCGAACAGCGCGCCGGTGACCTGATCGATCGGCTGGAACGAGCCGATTCCCGCATTGGCGAAGACCACGTCGAGGTGACCGAAGCGGTCGGCGACGGCGGCAACCATGGTGTCGAGGTCGCCGAGATCGGTGACATCGCCCGCGATACCGTGTGCGCGCTCGCCGAGTTCGGCCACCGCAGCGTCGAGCCGGGTCTTGTCGCGACCGGTCACCACGATCCTGGCGCCTTCGGCGACGAACCGGTGCGCGGTGGCCAGACCCATCCCACTGGAACCGCCGGTGATCAGTGCAATCTTGCCGTCGAATCGAGAACTGTTGTGCGTCATGGATTCAGCGTGGTCGCTCTCCCGACGCGTCGGCAGTGCGCAGTTATCAGGGGTGTGGCAACACCAGGCTCGCAGATCCCGCGCGAGGTTCGATGCAGTGCCCTGGCTGGGAGGGTCAGGCGGATTCGGTCAGCCGTAGCCGCGGCAGTCGGGTGAGGCGCTCGGTGGTATCGGAGCCCGGTCTCGGGTTGTACAACACCAGCGACCAATTCGGATGGTCGGCGATGGTCAGCGTGGTGGCGTCGAAGTACAGCTCGCCGACCTCGGGATGCCGGAGGGCATTCACCGCTTGCAGCGGAGCGCCGACCTCATGCCGTTCCCACAGCCGCGCGAACTCCGGCTCGGCGGCGGCGAGTTCGCGCGCCACCCGGTGGAATTCGTCATCGTGCGGTGCGAGCGCGGCATCGGCACGATACGCGGCGGCCACCCCAGGCGCTGCCGCATCCCACAGCTCGGGCAGCCCGCGATAGCGCGGACTGGTGAAGAAGGTAACCAGGCAATTGTGCGGCTCTCCGTCCTCGCAGCCGAACACCCGCCCGGCGATGACGTTGAACGCCAGGATGTTCCAGTACCGATCACGGACCACGGCCGGTCCACGCTCCCAGCCGGCGATGAGCTGACGGATCTCAGGGGTCACCTCGGTCCCCGTCGTCCCACTCACAGGCGGCGGATTCAGCCCGGCGAGCAGATACAGATGCGCCCGCTCCGGTTCGCTCAACCGCAAGACACCCGCCACCGCGTCGAGCACTTCCCCCGACACCGTGATGTCGCGCCCCTGCTCGAGCCACGTGTACCAGGACACCCCCACCCCCGCCAGCATCGCGACTTCTTCGCGCCGTAGTCCGGGCGTACGCCGCCGCCCCGCCACCGGCAGACCCACCTCGCCCGGACCGATCCGCTCCCGCCGCGATCGGAGGAAGTCGCGGAGCTGCTCGCGCCGCCGGGTAGATGCCGCGCTGACCATGAAACCAAGGTAACAACCGTGGGGAGTTGGGGTGCCGCTCGATGGCGGTGAGCCGGTTTGCGCTGGGCGACCCAGGTCGCCCCCGCTCAACCGTCCAGCCGGATCCGGATGCCCACCGTGCGCTCGGAGCCTCCCCGCAGCCGGCTGCCCAGTAGCCCGATCCGGGCGACCAGCCCGTACTTGCGCTTCATCAGGGCGGTGAAGTGTGCACTCGCGTCCGGCGCCAGCACCTCGGCGAAGCCTGGAACTGAGGCACCGAGGGACTTGCCGCGCCAGTCGCACGGGGCGACCGTCACCCGACTCCCGTTGCGGATCCGCTTCACCTTGCCTGCGTCCGCCGCGCTCCACACCGCCAGCGTCTGGCCGTCGCGCATCACCCAGACCGGCGTGGGAACCGCCCTGCCGTCTCGGCGGAACGTGGTGAGAAGCAGATACTTGCCGGCCGCCAACTCGCCCAGCACCGTGTCGGTGTGTTTCATGACAAGATACTAACCAGTTAGTTAGTTTCGTGGTCGTTGGAACCGCCCAGCGAAGCGTGCGCGGCTGAAAGGAATCTGCATGGGGCGATTCGTTGGGACCTTGCTCGCGGGCTTTGTTTTAGGCACCCCCGCGGTCCCTGTCGGCCTCTCGCTTTCCCTGCCGGGCCCGGTCGCGCTGGTCGCGGTGCTGCTGGGCGCGGCCTGCTGTGTGGTCTTCTCGGTGTTCGCTATGGAACGCGCCCGGCTGGTCTGGCGGTCCTGGCGCGTGCGCCGGAAGTCGGCCGCCGCACGGGCCGATTCGGCGACGGAAGCCGACGGTGCATCGGCTATCGATGCGACCAGCGGAGAGGCGCCCGCAGCGAACGCCCGGCTCTCCGGCGCCACGGGGCGGCGGGCTCGACGAGTCCTCGACCGATACGGCGTGGCGGGCTTCGGCATCGCAGGGCCTGCCCTCTTCGGCACCTGGGGCTCGGCCCTGCTCGGTGCGGCGCTGGGCATCCCCAGCTGGCGGCTGATCCGCTGGCTGATGACCGGGATCGCTCTGTGGTGCACGGTGCTGCTCGTCGCATCGGACGCGGCCTTCGCCGTCTTCGGAATCGGGTGACGCAGCGGATGTCCCGAGCCGACGCCACCAAGGCCCGTATTCTCCAGGCCGCCACCGATGAGTTCGCCAAGTACGGTATCGCCGGAGCTCGAGTGGACCGGATCGCCAAGACCGCGGCGGCCAACAAGAATCTCATCTACGTCTACTTCTGCAGCAAGGACCAGCTCTTCGAAGCGGTCTTGGACGCCCACGTCACCCACGGCCTGAATTCGGTCCCCTTCACCCCCGACGACCTCCCCGAGTACGCGGGACGGCTATTCGACTACTGTCGCGAGAACCCCGAAGTCATCCGGTTGGCCACCTGGCACCGCCTGGAGCGTGGCGACCGGGACCCAGCCGTCGCGGCGCCTGCGCGCGACGCCAAACTGGATGCACTTGCCGCGACACAGAAAAAGGACGGCATCGGCTCCGAATTCTCACCCACGACCCTGCTGACCCTCGTTCTCAGCATGGCTCTTGCGTGGAACCCGAGCAACATCACCAGCTTGCCTGCCAGCTCGTCCGAGGCCGAGAGCGCCGATGACCGCCGCCGCGCGATCGTCGAGGCCGTGCGACGCCTCCTGTGAGCGACGGCGTGACCTGACCCCGCCGATTCGGTCCGGCCGGCAAGGTGGCGGTCAGCCACACCTTGGGTCCCTGGTGTGGAGCGCCGCTCCGGACGATGGTTTTACCCATGAGTGGCATGAAATCGACCGCCGAGGCATGGCGGGAGAAGTTCCGGGCCCGCGGCCGGGCCAGGGTCATCGTGGCTTGCGGAGTGCTCCTCGCGGGACTGAGCACAGCTGCCGGAGTCATCGTCATTCCCCGACTTGCGGATGCGATGTCCGGCATGGATGTCTCGACCATGCTGATCTGGCTGGCAGTTCCGGTCTTCATCGTCGCCGTTGCGGCGGAGATCGTGTATCTCAAGCATCACGGCAAGCCGTACGACTACCGTGACTCGGCTACCTCCATCGCCGGCGGTCTGGGGTACCAGCTCCTCAACATTCCATGGGCGCTGGCGGAACTCGCGATCTTCGCGTCTGTTTCTTCGCTGGTGCCGTGGCACCTCGAGGGTTGGGTCGCGTGGGCCGTCGCACTTGTCGGGGTCGACTTCGCCTACTACTGGTTTCACCGCGCGCACCACGAAATCCGGGTCTTTTGGTCGGTCCACGTCGTGCACCACTCGAGCGAGAGCTTCAACCTCACCACGGCACTACGTACGCCTTGGCTGGTTGTCACATCCCTGCCGTGCCTTGTGCCACTGGCACTGTAGGGAATCGATGGCAATATCAAACCCGCCCCCAACGCGATAAACCACCGTGAGCCATTCTGCCTCCACACCCAGGTGAAAGACAAAAA
>NZ_JBHXMY010000062.1:0-17929 GCF_042720195.1 Nocardia sp. NPDC058497
CTCCCAGACACCGACCGGAACGGTGCCCGGCAGTGGCGAGACCGTGCTGCCGACGGCCAGCACCGCGTAGTCGAAGCCGATGACCTGCCCGTCGGTGAGCACCACACTCCCGTCCCCGACCTTGTCGACGGTCCCGACCCGCCAGTCGATCCCGTCCCGCAGCACCGATCCCAACGGTGCCGCGACACTGCCTGTCCCGGCGACCTGCTGATGCAACCTCACCCGTTCGACGAACTCCGATCGCTGATTGAGCACCGTGATCTCGGTGGACTTCGCCCTCTTGGCGAGCCGGTTCGCTGCCATCGTGCCCGCGTACCCGGCGCCGACTACCACTACCTTCATTGTCCGACCTCTCCTCGACTGACTCGTCGGACACAAGACGCCGCCGCACCGGATCTTGTGACAGGTGTGACGCGAAATCTCCGACCGTGGACGGATCTGCCGGGTGGGCCGACCGGGATAGCGTGGGTCGAGCGGTTCGGCGAAAGGCGGGGAAGCGGTGGACAGCAGGACGATTGCGCGGCAGTGCACACTGTGCGAGGCACACTGCGGGATTCTGGTGACGGTCGAGGGCGAGCAGGTCGCACGCATCGAAGGCAATCCCGAGGACGTGCTGTCCAAGGGCTACATCTGCCCGAAAGCGACCGCGATGGGCGGGCTGCACCACGACCCCGACCGGTTGCGCACACCCGTCCGCCGGGTCGGTGACTCGTTCGAACCGATCGGCTGGGACGAGGCGTTCCGCGAGATCGGGCACCGATTGCGAGCGGTGCGGTCGGCACACGGTGCCAGCGCGATCGGGATGTACATGGGCAACCCCGCCGCGCACAGTTCCTCGGTGATCTACGGCGCCCTGCTGCGAGCAGCGCTGCTGACCCGCAATTTCTTCTCCGCCTCCTCGATCGACCAGTTCCCGCAGGAATTCGTCGCGTGGCGGATGTTCGGCGCCAACGTGCTCATGCCGGTGACCGATATCGACCGCACCGACCGGCTGGTGGTGCTCGGCGCCAACCCGGCCGTGTCCAACGGGTCGATCACCACCATGCCGGGGGCGAAGCTGCGCATCAAGGAGGTCAGGAAACGTGGCGGCACGGTCGTCGTGATCGACCCGCGGCGCACCGAAACCGCGCGATTGGCCGACGAGCACGTGGCGGTGCGGCCCGGCGGCGACATCTACCTGCTGCTGGCGATGCTGCACGTGCTGGTCACCGAGGGACTGTGCGACGAGCGGGCGGTACGCGCGCAATGCACCGGCTGGGACCAGCTGGCCGAGCTGGTCGCGACGACATCACCGGAGCGGATGGCGCCCCACGCCGGCATCGACGCCGACACCATCCGGCGCCTTGCCCGCGACCACGCGGCAGCGCCGTCGGCGGTGCTCTACGCACGGATCGGGGTATGCCTGCAGGTCACCGGCACGCTCACGCACTGGCTGGTGAACACGATCAACGCCGTCACCGGCAACCTCGACCGCGCGGGCGGCCAGATGTTCACGACCCCACCGGTCGACGCCCCCCGCTACGGCAAGTACCTGCCGATGGGCTACGGCGCGTGGACCGACCGGTCCGGCACCCACAAGTCCTTCCGCAGCGAGCTGCCGGTGACGGTGCTGGCCGAGGACATCCTCGCCGACGGATCAGACCGGATCAGGGCGATGATCACCTACGCGGGCAACCCGGTGCTGTCCACACCACAGGGTGGTCGGCTCGACGCAGCACTGGAATCGCTGGACTTCTACGTCGCCGTCGACATGTACATCACCGAGACCACCCGGCACGCCGACATCATCCTGCCGCCGACCTCACCGTTGGAGCGCGAGGAGATCAACCTGCTGTTCCCGGTGTTCAGCGTGCGCAACAACGCCCGATTCGACGCCGCCGTCTTCGAACCACCCGCCGACAGCCTCGAGGACTGGCAGATCCTCGCGCGACTGGTGACCGAACTCGTGCCGCTGCCCGCACGGCGGCTCACCGGGCGCGCACTCACCGGCGTCTTCGAACTGTTCAGCCCGATGCGGTTGACCGCCGCGGCTATCGCGGCAGGACCCTACGGTGTGCTACGACGGGGACGGAAAGGTCTGACGGCCAACAGGATTCGCGAGAGCGTCGGCGGTGTCGACCTCGGCCCGCTGGTGCCGCGGTTGCGCGAGCTGATCGGGACGAAAGACCGCAAGGTACAGCTCGCGCCACCGGACTTCCTGGCCGCCGTGCGCGAGGTCGTCGACGGCGCCGACACGGCGATGACCCCCGGCTACGACCTGCAACTCATCGGCCGCCGCCACCTGCGCAGCAACAACTCGTGGCTGCACAACATCCCGTCGATGATGAAGGGACGCGACCGCTGCACCGTGCTCATGCACCCCGGCGACGCCACCGAACGCGGCCTCACCGACGGTGACCAGGTGACCGTCGAGTCCACGGTCGGATCGATCGTGGTGCCGGTGGAGATCAGCGACGACATCCGCGCCGGCGTGGTCGCGATCCCGCACGGCTGGGGTCATCACGAACCCGGCGTCGGCTGGACCGTGGCCGCCGCCCAGCCGGGCGCCAATGTCAACCTGCTGCACGACCCCGCCCGCACCGAACCGTTCTCCGGCGCGGCGGCGGTCAACAACACGTGGGTCAAAGTGAGCCCGGCTGCCCGGTGATCCGGGCTCACCTCGGCGAACTCATCGGAAGCGGTCAGCTTGGCGAGGATCCGTAGGGCGGCGTCGGAGGGTGAGCCTGGTTCGGCATTGAACACGGCCACACGCTGTCCCTCGTCGTTCGGGAGGGTCATGAACTCGGTCATGAGCGCCATGGTGCCTACGGTGGGATGGTGGTACGTGCGAGTGGTGGCGCCGCAGTCACCCACCGTGTGCGCGGCCCACAGTTTCGCGAACTCGGGGCTTCCGAGAGTGAGTTCGCCGATCAGGGTGCGCAGAGCGGGGGCGCCGGGGTGTTGCCCGGCGATCTGTCGCAGGTCGGCGACGGTGGATCTGGCCTTGCTGGGCCAGTCGTCATAGAACTCACGCGTGTGGGGGTCGAGGAACATCATGCGGGCGATGTTCGGGCGGTCGTCTAGGCGGTTCGGCGCATCGAAATCGACATGGCCGGCCAGCAGAGCGTGTGCCATCGGGTTCCACGCGAGAACGTCGACGAAGCGTCCCATCACGAGGGCGGGCACGTCCCCGAAGGACTCGATCATGAGTCTTACCCCAGGCCGCACTTGCTCGGGCTTGACCGTCCGGCGGCGGGTCTTGGGCTTCGGCCGGGCCAGGGAGTACAGGTGCGCACGCTCGGCCTCGTCCAAACGCAGGACGCGGGCGACTGCGTCGAGAACAGCATCCGAGGCATTGGGGCTTTGCCCCTGTTCGAGACGGGTGTAGTAGCCGGCGCTTACCCCGGCGAGCTGAGCAAGCTCCTCGCGACGCAGGCCAGGCACCCGGCGGCGTCCGCCGTAGCTGGGAAGTCCAGCGTCGTCCGGCTGGAGCCTTGCCCGCCGCGATCGCAAGAACTCGCCCAGTTCTGTCTGTCTGCTCATCCGTACCAGTGTCGCGGATCCGCGACAGTCGAGCCTGCACCTGTCAGATGTAGTTGCCACCGGTGTACATCCGGCAGGGGTCTGGGTCCAGCATGCCCACCGTTGCAGGCTGTCTTTCGGCAGACCAACCACGATCTGGACCCGATGAGAAGGACACGCGATGAAGATTCTGGTGATCGGTGCGACGGGGACCATCGGCAGCGCCGTCGCCGATAGCTTGGCTGCGCGCCATGAGGTAGTGCGTGCCGCACGCCGTGGACCGGTGCGGGTGGACATGGCAGATGCCGCGACGATCGACGCCCTGTTCGCGGAGGTCGGAGAAGTGGACGCGGTGGTGTGCTGTGCCGCGAGCGGCGGACTGACACCGCTGAATGCCGCGTCGGACTCGGAATTCTGGAGCGGTTTCGACGGAAAACTCTTCGGACAGGTGAACCTGCTCCGGCGAGCACTCGCTCACGTCCGGGACGGCGGATCGGTGACCCTCACCAGCGGCCGGTTCGCCGAGCCCGTCCCGGGCAGCTCACTCGGCTATCTGGTCAACGCGGGTATTGAGGCGTTCGTGCATGCCGCGGCGACCGAGATGCCGCGGGGCGTTCGCCTGAATACCGTCAGCCCCGGCTGGGTGCGCGAAACCCTCCTCGGCCTGGGCATGGATCCGGCCGACGGTACCCCCGTCGCCGATGTCGCCCAGGTCTACCTGGACGGAGTGGAAGGCGCCGCCCACGGCCGTACGCTCGCTGTGAGGGGGTCGAAAAAGGTGAGCCCGGTCGCCTGGTGACCCGGGCTCACCGCGGCGAACTCAGCGGAAACGCAGGGTGGTGGTCGCCAGGCCGAAGATCTTGCGGCCGCCGGACTTGGCGACGATCGCGATCACCGCGGTCCTGGTCTCGGGGTCGAGCGACTTCACCCGGCCGGTGTACTCGATCTCGCCACCCTGGCTGTCGACGATCGTGTAGTTCGACAGGCGCACGCCGTAGCGGGTGACCGCGCCCGGGTCGCCGGACCAGGTGGAGACGAAACCCGCGCCCAGTCCCATGGTGAGCATGCCGTGGGCGATCACGTCGGGCAGGCCGGCCAGGCGGGCGATGCTCTCGTCCCAGTGGATCGGGTTGCCGTCACCGGAGACGCCCGCGTAGTTGACGAGGTCGCCGCGCGACAGGCGCGCGTCGCGGATCGGGAGTTCGGCACCGACGGTCAACTCGTCGAAGGACAGGGCCGTGCCCGGAACACGCGCCACGCCGTCGGCCGAGAGCCGGATCTCGCCTTCCGGGCGCAGCGGTGTCTCGCCGGCGTGCTGAGCGTCGCCGTTGCCGAACACCTTCACGCCGTGCACCATCACGTTCTCGACGGCGCTCGTGATCTCGGGGTCCACGCCGTCGCCGGCGATGCCGACGACCGTGGTGTGCATGATGTGCACGGTCTCGCCGGATTCGTCGGCGAAGGTGTTGGTGACGGTGATCAGGTCCTTGCCCGCGATCCGGCGCACCGAGGACAGCTCGACGTCGACGACGAGCCGGTCGCCGGCGACGATCGGCTTGTGCTGCTCGAAGACCTGCTCGGTCTGCACGAACATGTCGTAGCCGACGACCACCGACTCGAACAGCAGACGATTGGCGGCCATCGCCGGGATGGAGACGAAGGTCAGCGGGGCGACCAGGCCCGGGTAGCCGAGCGCGACCGCCGCGTCGTCCTCCCAGTGCGCGGGGTGGAAGTCCTGCACCGCGCGGGCGTATTCGCGGATTTTCTCGCGGCCGACCTCGTAGACGTCATCGACCCGGTAGTAGTGCCCTACCTTCGACGCGATATCAGGGGCATCGACCACGGAAGTCACTTTTGGATCACCTTCGTTCGGGGAACGGACACCCGGCAGGCTATCGGAATCACGGCCGGACCGCGCACACCTTGGCACACTTCACAGCCGCGTCTCGCGCAGTTCTCGCCCGATGCGCGGCCCCGCCGAATCGGGCGACCGGTCCTCAGCGGGACCGGAGCAGCGAGATCTCGCCCGCACCGGGACCGTCGACCGGGGTCAGGTCCCGGCCAAGGACGCGTTCCCCGCAGTGCGAGCACACCGGTTCGACGGTGGCGACGTGCCCGCAGCCGCGGTGCACCGCCACCACCGGTGCTCCGTTGGGCGCGGCCCATTCGTCGCCCCACTGCCGCATCGCGGTCACCACCTGCCACAGCGAACGGCCCTTGGCGGTGAGCCGGTAGTCATAGCGGACCGGGTTGTCCTGGTAGGGCTCCTTGGTCATGATCCCGTGCTCGACCAGCCCGTCCAGACGCTGGGCGAGGACGTTGCGGGCGATGCCGAGGCGTTCGCGGAACTCGTCGAAGCGGGTCACCCCGAACAGCGCGTCGCGCACGATCAGCAGCGTCCACCATTCACCGACCACTTCCAGGCATTGGGCCAGGGAGCAGTTCATGTCCTCGAAGCTGGTGCGTCGCATACCCCCGAGCATAGTCGGTTGCATGAAAGAACTCACCCGCCTACGGTGAGTTGCATGATGAAACTCACTGGGCGGTTCGGGGCCGAATTCGCCCTCACCGCCACCGGATCCGGGCGTTGGCACGCCGAGGTCGACGATTCCTGGCGCGGCTGGACCGGCCCACACGGCGGCACACTCGCCGGCCTGCTGATCGAGACCGCCCAGCGGGCGAGTACCCGCGACTTCCCGGTACGCGCCGCCGACGTGCGATTCCTGGGCCGCCCCGCCACCGGCTCGTTCACCCTGAGCGCCACCGAACACACCGTCGGGCGCAGTACGACGATCCTCGACGTCCTCGCCGAACAGAACGGCACACCGGTCGCCGCGGCCACGGTCACTCTCGGCGCGACCGCTGCCTCCGGAATCACCGCGCACAGCGCCCGCCCCGCGCCGGTTGTCGCCGCACCGCAGGACTGCGCGCCGTTCCAGCTCCCGCCCGAGATCGTCCCGGTCGGAGCGCATTTCGCGATCCGTCCAGCCGCGGGACCGCTGCCGCTCAGCGGTGCGGACGAGGCGATGATGTGTGCCTGGATCGCGCTCGACCCGGCGCTGGCGGTCGACGCGCCGAGCCTGGCCGTCCTCGCCGACGCGCTACCGCCCGGCCTGTTCCCGCTGCTCACCGCGCCGGTCGCGGTCCCCACCGTCACGCTGTCGCTGCAGCTGCACACCGACCTCGCCGGGATCGGCGCCGCGCCGGTGCTGGTGCGTGCCGCGAATGTCAGCACCGGTGACGGCTGGTCCGTCGACGACACCGACATCTGGGACCGCGACGGCGTCCTGCTCGCCACCGCCCGCCAAACCCGCCGCGTCCTCGGCTGATCGGGAGCTTGCCGCATGAATTCCGTTGCCGCCGAGCGTGCCACCGATCCCCGGCTGGTGCTCGCCGTCGTCTCGACCGGTGTCCTGCTGTCGAGTCTGGACCTGTTCATCGTCAATGTCGCCATGCCCGCTATGGCCACCGACCTGGGTGCGGGGCTCACCGCGTTGTCCTGGGTGCTCAACCTGTATGCGATCGTGTTCGCCGCCCTGCTCGTTCCCGCCGGTCGCCTCGGTGACCGCAACGGCAATCGGGCGACTTTCCTGGCCGGGCTCGCGGTGTTCGTGCTCGGTTCGGCACTGTGCGCGTTCGCGTGGAATGTGGAGTCGCTCGTCGGTTTCCGCGTCGTCCAGGCCGTCGGGTGTGCGTTGCTGACGCCGTCCTCGCTGGCCTTGGTCCTGGCCGCGACGCCACCGGAGCGGCGGGCGGGCGCGGTCCGGTTGTGGGTCGCGTTCGGTGGTCTCGGCGCCGCGCTCGGGCCGGTGATCGGTGGCCTGCTCGTCGAGCTCGACTG
Organism: Nocardia sp. NPDC058497; assembly: GCF_042720195.1. Taxonomy (NCBI): domain Bacteria; kingdom Bacillati; phylum Actinomycetota; class Actinomycetes; order Mycobacteriales; family Nocardiaceae; genus Nocardia; species Nocardia sp. NPDC058497. The sequence goes on from NZ_JBHXMY010000062.1 coordinate 7,343, forward strand.
GCGCTGGGTGTTTCTGGTGAACGTGCCGATCGGGTTGGTGGCCTTGGTCATCGGTGTGCGCACACTGCCGCGTCCGCCCGCCGAGCACGGTCCGCTGCCTGACCTGCTGGGTGCGGGGGCGCTGATCGGCGCGGTCGGGTCGTCCATCCTGGCCGTGGTCCAGGGGCCCGAGTGGGGCTGGACGTCGCCCGGTGTCCTGGCCACGTTCGCGGTCGCCGTCGTACTCGGCGTGGTGTTCGCTTGGTCCTCGGCCCGCCACCACAGCCCGGTGGTTGACCCCGCGCTGTTGCGTGCCCCGAATTTCAGTCTGGCGACCGCGAATTCGCTCGTGTTCCAGATCGCGTTCGCGGGGATGTTGCTGTCGGTCACGCTGTGGGCGCAGAACGTGTGGGGATGGTCGGCGCTGCAGACCGGCGCGGCGATCGCGCCGGGACCCCTGGTCGTGCCGTTCGTGGCGATCGCTGCGGGCAAGCTCATCAACCGCATCGGCGCGGGCCCCGTGATCGCCGCGGGCGGGCTGGCCTTCGGTGGCGGCCTGCTGTGGTGGGCGCGCGCGGCCGAACTCGCGCCGGACTACGTGTCCGGCATGCTCGGCGGCATGCTGCTCACCGGCCTCGGCGTCGGCCTGACCCTGCCCACCGCGTTCGCGGCCGGTGCGGGAACCCTTACCCCGCACCGCTTCGCGACCGGCACCGCGGTACTGAGCATGGCCCGCCAGCTCGGCCTCGCAGTCGGTGTGGCGATCCTCGTCGCCCTGCTCGGCTCACCCACCACCCCGGCGGCCACTCTCGACGCCTTCCAGCGCGCCTGGTACGTCACCGCCGCCGTTGCCGTTCTGGCCGGTGTCATCGGCCTCGGCATCCGCCCGATGACACCGGCCCCGAAACCGGTCGATCAGCAAGAGCCCAGTCTGGTACCGCAACCGAACCGGTAACCCAGCAGCTACTGGAGTTGGGCGATCATGACCCGGTGGTCGTCGGGGTCGGTGGCCGTGATGTAGGTGCCCCACGGCTCGGTGGTCACCTCGCTGACATCGACCCCGGCGGCTGACAGCTGCTCCCGGGTGGCGTGGATGTCGTCGCAGGAAAAGTGCAGGTAGGCGCCCTCGCCGGGGCGTTTGTCGAACGCCGCGGCAGCGGACAGGACGATCGAGGTCTGAACACCCGGTGGAACGACCTCGATCCACCGCGCGCCGGGGAACATCTCCTCGTCGCGCACGATTTCGAAACCCAGCTGCTGGGTATAGAACTTCAGTGATGCCGCCTGGTCGGCGACGTACATCACCGCGTGGCTGACGTGCGTGATCACAAGCAGACCTCCCGGACATCCGACGGTGTGAACGTCACGGTACCGCTCCGGCACGACACCTTCACGGACCACGAGGAACGGCGAGCTCTGACAGATCCATCTATTCGACAGACACGCGTGGGACCGGTCTGCTCATCAGGCGGATCGCCAACAGGGCAACCCACAAGCCGCCGGCAATGATCCCGATCCGTTCGATGAGACCCGCCGGTCCCCCATCTACCAATTTGGCGGTGAGGACGAAGGCGACATAAGAGGTGGCGACCAGCAGGCCGGTGGCAACCGAATACCGGGACCAGCCGCGACTTCCGAGCGACTCGTCGCGCCGTGCCAGCACGAAGCAAGCCACAGTCAGCGCAGTGAACTGAACCAGACCGAGGAGACTATGAATGGCGCCGTGAACGGTGAGCGCTTCCGACGCTCCGGCTGGGTAACCCAGCGACGGGTCGGGAAGGATAGGACCGATGGCGACGAAGGTGAAGCCATAGATGCCGAGCAGGATGGGCCCCCAGGTGGAACCACGTCCTGTGCGCGGAAGCCGCCTCATCCCGATGGCAAAAGCGAGCAGGAGCGCTCCGGTGACGATGTAGTTGGTTATCTGCATCCACCCGCCAGGCCCCAGTTCGAGGTTGCTGTCGGGGACTACCCAGGCGTTGTAGTCAGGGCGGATGGCCCCGAGGACGAGAATGACGACACTGTTGAGCAGCGGAGCGATGACACCGCAAGCCAGCAGCAGTCTCGTCGCCGCCGACTGCTCTCCAGCACTTTGTGTTGAGGCTTCCATGAACACCACTATCGACCGATCGGTCACCCCGGAGATTGGAAAAATGTTCCCCAGGCCCGGTACCGATCCAGGGCGATGACAGGCAGATCGTCCGCGTTCAGCGCCCCCGGTGTGCGGTCCGCGAAGATCGCCACATCCCGGCACAGATGAGCCTGATCGGTGTACCCACACACCGCGGCGACGTCGGCGGCGGGCCTGCCCGCCAGCAAACCGACCACCGCGCACCGGAATCGGACCAGCATCGCCGCCCGCTTGGGTGTCAGACCGATCTGGGATTCGAACCTCGCCCACAGCCGTTTACGGCTCCAGCCGAGGGATTCGGCGAGCTCGCCGACCTTCACCTGGCCACCGGAGGCGAGTAGGCGATGCCAGGCGGCGATCACCTCGGGATCCGGCGTCCGCGTCGGCCTGTCGCACTGCGCCAGAAACGATGTCGTCAGTGCGAACCGTTCTTCCCAGCTCCCGGCGTCCGCGAGTTGCTCCCGTAGTCGCCGAACCTCGGATCCCCACAGGTCCTCCAGCGGGACGACGCCACGGCCCAGATCGGGTGCGGGAATACCCAACAGGGAGTGCGCCCGGATCGGTGACAAGCGAACCTCCACGCACTCGGCCCGCCTGCTACGAATGCGCATGGCCGCCATGGGAAGTCCCACGACGAACCCGCCCAATGCCTGCCGCCCACCAGCGTCGTCGACAATCAGTTCGCGTCCCCCGAACTCGATCACCACGGCGACCGCCGTCGTCGCGGCAACCCGCAAGTCCAACCCAGCCCCACTCACATCGCGGTATCCGATGATCGCGGCACCTGACGGCGCGGCCGCGGACGGACCCGCGAAATCCCAACCAGTTCCAGGCCCGCAGCCGATATCCGCAACTCCCACCCGGTCCAGGCTACGGAAACGTGAAAACTCTGCGCAGCACCCACACGCAACACGGCGATGGTGGCTATCGCCCGGTCACCGTAGGGAACCCGCCGCGGCGAGGTCGTCGAAGAGGAGCTGGTCGACCGGCGGGACCAGAGCACGGTCGTGGTAGCCGAACCAGGCCAAGGCGTCGATCTCGCTGCTCGCGGTGAGCACGCCGCGATAGTCGGCGGTGTAGCACGCCATCCGGACGACGGTGGCGTGGCCATCGGCGATCGCGGCCTCGTAGGTGCCTACGTGGACGGCGCTGTCGGCGGCAAGGTCCACGGTCAGTTCCTCGGCGACCTCACGGACCAAGGTCTGCAGGTCGGTTTCGGCGCCTTCCCGTTTACCGCCGGGAATGAAGAACACGTCCTTGCCCCGGGGGCGGGCGCACAGGATGCGCCCGTCCTCGATCAGTACCCAGGCCACCGTGTCGATCAGCTGCTGTACCGGAGAGTCCACCACGGCCCGCAGCCTATCGCGGTCAGTGACCTGGCAGGACGCAGACGGTATCCAGGCCGAGGACCCGGTTGAGGCGGCCGAAGGCGAGCCAGGACCCGATGCTCATGCTCAGTTCGACCAGTTCGGCCTGGGTGTAGTGCTCGAACATCCTGGCCCAGAATTCGTCGTCCAGGCCGTGATGGTCGGTGGCGTAGCGTTCGGCGTACTCGGCGGCGAGCCTGGCCCGCTCGTCGAACCGATCGGTGGTGCGCCAGTTGGTGACGGCGTCGGCGAACTCCGGTTCGACCTTCTGTCCGTCCCGTTCGGTGCGCCAGTCCTGACAGAACAGGCACCCGTTGATCTGGGCGATGCGCAGCCGCGCCGCCTCGAACTCGCGCAGCCCGAGGGTCGAGTGTTCGTAGACCGACAGCGAGAACGCCGCGGCGGCCACGCCGATGCCGGGCACCATCTCGCCCCAGACGTAACCGATGGGGTCCTTGCCCTCGGGAATGTCGATGATCATGGCGATTTCCTTCCGAGTTTGCCGACCGCGGCCCGCAGCGGCACATCGAGTGCGTCGTAGATTCCCGGTTCGGCGTCGACGAGCCAGTCGATGGCATTGACCAATCGGCCCACCGCCGTAGCGTTTCCGCCGGCCGAACGGTTGCCGCCTTCATCGGTGGCCTCGACACTGACCTCGATGCGTGGCGTGCCCTCGATGATCACCCGATGCGCGCCGTCACCGTCCGGAGGTGTCGGCCAGTCCGGCGCGCAGCTCGGATGGATGCGGGTGACATGCTCGATCACGATGCGCGGTTCGCCGTCGACGATGCCCTGCACCTCGAACCGCACCGCGCCCTGTGTGCCCGCCTCGAACTCGCCCATCTGCACCGTCTGCACGGTCGCATCGAGTGCACGCCGATCCAGGGTCTCGCGGATCTCGTCGAGTTCGACGCCGAGCGCCCTGGCCATCAGCCGAATCTGCCCGCCCCACACCATCGTCGGGACCGAGGGCAGCAGCATCGGCGGCTGATAGTCCATCGGCTGACCCATGCCGACCAGATACCGCACCGAGTCGGGTTGGTCGTAGGTGGAGTAGTCGAAGATCTCCTGGCAGCGCACCCCATCCACGGTGGTGCCGAGCCCGCTGATCAACAGCGGCAACACATCGTTGCCCCAGCCGGGATCGACTCCGGAGACGAACAGCGAACCACCGCCGGCGGCAATGGCTTCCACTACCGGGTCGCGGATCTCGGCGGGGGCGTTGACCGGGTCGTAAAGCGCGTAGAGAGCCGGGGTGACGACGACGGCGCCCGCACGGATCGCGCGCACGATGTCGGCGAGCGCGTCATCGGGGCGGATGTCGCCGGAGGCCGCGTAGACGACCGCGCGCGGACCGGCGGCGAGCAGTGCGCCGATATCCGCGGACGCGGGCACCCCTAGTCCGTAGTCGAGTCCGGCGAGTGCACCGGCGTCACGGCCGACCTTGTCAGGGTTGTGCACCAGCACCCCCGTGAGTTCCAGCGCCGGGTGGGCAGCCACGGCACGGATGGCCGCTCGGCCGACATTGCCGGTGCCCCAGACGATCGTGGGGATCATCGCGCGAGCGTAGCAAGCGCTTGGTTCGGTGTCCGGGATATCTGGGATCCCGGTTCGAGGTCAGCCTTCGCGCACCGTGAGCGCGGTGTCGCCGAGCGCCTCCGCGAGGCGATCCGCGGCCGCGGACAGCGCTCGTTTCGGGAATCGGCCCGCGCCGAACATCGAGACGACCACCTCGTCGTCGACCCGGTCCCAGGTTCCCGCGACCCGGCCGTCCACCAGCACCAGCGGGGAGATCCAGCCCGCCGTTCTGCTCACCTTCGCGCGATGCTCGGCGGGCAGAACCGCGGTGTCGGAGGTGCCGGGGCCCAGGATGTACTGGTCGAACGGGCCGAGCAGATGGATCGCGCCGTCGAGTGTGGCGGTGGCGAGCTCGTCGACGAACTCGGTGGGAAGCCAGCCGGTCCGGCCCTCGACGGTCACCGGGGTCAGCGCATCACCCATCTCCGTGAACCAGCCACGCACGACGGTCTTGCGCAGGCTGTTGCGGCTGAGCCAAGCATCGAACGCTTCCGGCGTCCCCGGACCGTAGGCGCTGAGATAGGCGCTGATCAGCGTCCGCGCGGCGGCGTCCGGTTCCGGCACGCCGGTCCAGCCGGGAATCAGGTGCGCCGGGCTGGTGAAGGTGATCTTGGTGCCGCGCGCCGGGCCATGGCACAGCGCGCCCTGCCAGGCCAGCGGCTTGAGCACCGCACCCCAGCCGGAACGCAACTGCTCGCCGAGGTGGGCGAAACCTGGCTCGGTCAGGACGGCCTCGACGAGCTCGTCGCGAGTCAGGACCTGATCGGCGAGAATCTTCGACACCGCCGCGACCAAGGCCGTCACCTGATCCGGGGTCGCGCCGAAGGCCTTCTGCCAGGACGGTTTCTCCCATGTCCGCGCCGACCCGATCAGCGACAGCGCCGCCGCGGCCTGCTCGGGCACCATCGCGTGCAGGGTGCCGCGCATCGCCCACGTCTTGACCAGCGAGCCGGCCGCGAGCGCGTCGGCCACCGCGTCCTGCCCGGCGACACCGCTGCGCAGCGCGACCGCGGTCTCCGCCGCCGAGACGACCTGCGCCTGCACACCGGCGAGCCTGCGCGCGACGGCCTCGGCTCCGTCCGCTGTCGGCTCGGTGACGAACTGCCTGCCCAGCCGCCACGCGAAAACCTGATCCCACCCGACTTCGAGCACGCCCGCCCCCTAGTTCTCCTCGTTGCGGCGTGTGGCAACCCGCCGCAGCGCCGCCCGCAAGCCCGCGAATTCGTCGTCGCTGATCCGGTCGACGAAGTGGCTGAGCACGAGATCGGATCGGCCGCCGATGCCCAGCGCCTCGTGCATGAGCTGGGCGCTGTGTTCCTCGCGCGTCATCGTGGGCCAGTACCGGTAGGCGCGGCCGTCGCGTTCCTTGGCCAGCCAGCCTTTGCGGTGCAGGTTGTCCATGGTCGACATGACCGTGGTGTAGGCGATGTCGCGCTCGGCGGCGAGCTCGTCGAACAACTCACGCACCGTCGTCGAATCCACATCGCGATCCCACAGACGGTCCATCAGCACCGCTTCGAGATCCCCGAAACCACGCACCGCCTACCGACTCCCTCATCGCCGCCTCGCTGAAACCGGCTTCACAGTACCGGCACGGTCCAGGTGAGGGGTTACCGCTGGGCAACCGCTCGCGGCATGACGTGCGAGGTGGGGTGGTTGCACCGACTCGCCGTCTCGCGAAATCATCGGCGGATGAGTTGCGCAGGGGTGGCCCGATGACCGAACCGGACCCGTTCGACACCTTCCGGCCGCTGCTGTTCACGATCGCCTACGAGATCCTGGGCAGTGCCGTCGATGCCGAGGATGTGTTGCAGGACAGCTACCTTCGCTGGCGCGACGCGACCGAGGTGACGCATCCGCGCGCCTACCTGGTGCAGATCGTCACCCGGCAGGCGATCAACCACCTCCGGGCGGTGCGCCGCCGCCGCGAGGACTACGTCGGCACCTGGCTACCCGAACCGATCCGCACCACCCCCGACGCCGGGCACGACATGCTGTTGGCCGAGTCGGTGTCGATGGCCATGCTGCTCGTGCTGGAAACCCTCGGCCCCACCGAGCGGGCGGTGTTCGTGCTGTCGGAGGTATTCGGGCACAGCCACGGCGAGATCGCGGACATGATCGGCAAGACCGATACCGCCGTCCGTCAGATCGCGCACCGGGCCCGCGCGCACGTCGCGGCCCGCCGCCGGCGGTTCGAACCCGACTCCGACACCAGCCGTGCGGTGATCAGGCGCTTCCTGCTGGCCGCCAACACCGGTGACGTGGGCGCCCTGATGGAGGTGCTCGCTCCCGATGTCGTCCAGATCTCCGACGGCGGTGGCCGCGTCAGCGCCGCGCGCCGCCCGATCGTCGGCGCCGAGCCGGTCGCACGGTTCCTCATCGGGCTGGCACAGAACTCGATGGCAGGCGTGGCAGTCGAATTCGGCAGTGTCAACGCGATGCCCGCGGTGTTGGCGCGAACCGGGGACGGCGAGCTCGACACCGTGCTGGTGGTCGAACTGACCGAGGACTCCATCACCGGCCTGTACGCGATCCGCAACCCCGACAAACTGCAGTCCGTCGACGTGCCGCGCACCCTCGATATCGCCGCCGACCTGCACTGACCCTTACTGTGACCGGGAACACAGCAGCGCGTTGTCACGCTCATGGTTCGGGCGGTGTCTCCGAGAGTGTCCAGCACAGAAGCGGAACGAAAGGACCACCCGCATGAAGGTCGTCATCGTGTGCACATCGGTGTCGTACGGCAACACCCAGCGCGTCGCCGAGACCATGGCCGAGGTGCTCGGCGCCCGCGTCGTCGCCCCCGGCGACATCGACCCGGCCGAACTCGCCGGCTACGACCTCGTCGGCTTCGGATCGGGCATCTACAACATGAGATTCCACCCGGAGCTGCGCCGGTTCATCGCCGCGCTGCCGGTCGCGCACCGCGGCGCAGCGTTCGTGTTCCGCACCAGCGGATTCCCGGAACCACCCTTCCGCCGCTACACCCGCACCCTGACCCGCGGCATCGAGAAGAAGGGCTTCGACGTGATCGACCTCTTCGGCTGCCGCGGCTACGACACCTGGCTGCCACTGCGCCTCGTCGGCGGCATCCGCAAAGGCCACCCCGACGCCACCGACATCGCCGCGGCCCGCACGTTCGCCGAGAAATTGCGGGCCAAGACCACCACCACGGCCTGAGGACCCGTTTTCGTCGTACCCCGATGCGAACATATGTTCGTGTCCGATTCCGCCGCCCCGCGCCGCCCGCGCATCCAGTCCCGCGCCGAGGCGTCGATCCTGCACGCCGACCTGGATTCCTTCTACGCCTCGGTCGAGCAGCGTGATCAGCCGTGGTTGCGCGGCAAGCCGGTGATCGTGGGCGGCGGGGTGGTACTGGCCGCGAGTTATGAGGCAAAGGCGTTCGGGATCCGGACTCCGATGAACGCGGGACAGGCGTTGCGGTTGTGCCCGCACGCGGTGGTCGTGCCGCCGCGGATGTCGGCCTATGCCGAGGCGAGCAAGGCGGTGTTCGCGGTGTTCGGCGACACCACCCCGATCGTGGAGGGGATCTCGATCGACGAGGCGTTCCTCGACGTGGGTGGCTTGCGGCGGATCAGAGGTGAGCCGATCGAGATCGCCCGCGCTTTGCGGGCGGAGGTCAGCAGCCGGGTGGGCCTGCCGATCTCGGTCGGTATCGCGCGCAACAAGTTCCTCGCGAAGGTGGCCTCGGCCGTCGCCAAACCCGACGGGCTGCGCCTGGTGGAGCCGGGCCGGGAACTGGAGTTCCTGCACCCGTTGCCGGTCGAGCGATTATGGGGTGTCGGCGCGGTCACCGCCGCCACCTTGCACGCCAACGGCATCACCCGGGTCGGGCAACTGGCCGAACTCGGCGAACCTCACCTGCGCGCCATCCTCGGGCCCGGTGCGGCCCGGCATCTGTTCGCCCTGTCCTGGGCTCGCGATCCCCGGCGCGTGGAGACCGGGAAACGCAGACGATCGATCGGGGCTCAGCGCGCCCTCGGTCGCCGTCACCGCGAACCCGAAGAGATCGCCGCCTACCTCGACGGACTCATCGACCGCCTCGGCCGCCGCCTGCGCGCCGCCGACCGGGTGTGCCGCACCGTCGTCCTGCGTCTGCGATTCGACGACTTCACCCGCGCGACCCGCTCGCACACCCTGACGGAGGCGACCGACGCGACCACGTCCATCCGGCACGCCGCCCGATTGCTGCTCGACACCGCCCAGCCGCTCATCGCCGAACGCGGGATCACCCTGATCGGCTTGTCGTTGACCAATCTCGACGACGCCGACACCATGCAGCTGACCCTGCCGCTGGAACCTCGCGCCGCCAACACCCTCGACGCGACACTCGACGACCTGCGCCGCCGGTTCGGTTCCGCCGCCGTCACCCGCGCGGCACTGCTGAAGAGCGGTGAGGGACTGTCGGTTCCGCTGCTTCCGGACTGATCGCGATCAGCCGCGTCCGCGCTGCCGGACCAGCGGCAGAAACACCTCGTCGACGATCTCCACGAGGACGTCGTCCGGCGCGGTCGGCACGCCACGCAGCACGAACTCGTTGCGCAGCAGCACGATTGCCACGGTGACACCTACCCCGACATGGCATGGGAACCGAAGGCCGCCTTCGCCGCCGTGGCGGCCCACCACCGAGGTACGCTGGGCGCCATGGGATAGTCGGCGCATGCCTTACGCCGTCCTCGGCTTCCTGACCCTCGCCCTGTGGGTGTATTGCCTGGTCGACATCGTCACCAGTCCCGACGACGGGATCCGCCATCTGCCGAAGATGGGATGGGTGCTCGTGGTCGTCCTCGTCCCGACGATCGGGGCCCTGCTGTGGCTGTTCGCCGGCAGGCCGATCACCCCGTCGCGGCCCGCGTCCACCACCCGCTTCAGCGAGTACGACCGGCCCGGCCGCGATGTCGCGACCAACCCCGAAGACGACGAAGCCTTCCTGCGCTCGCTGCGCGAACGCGCCGAACAGCAGCGTCGCGAAGCCCTCAGGAAGCAGGCCGAGCTATACGAGGATCATGCCTGATCACACGAATCGTTTGGGCCGCTTGTCCATCAGCCGCAGGATGAGCGGCGTGAAGATCAACTGCATCGCCAGTTCCATCTTCCCGCCGGGCACCACGATGCAGTTCGGCCGCGACATGAACGAATCGTGCAGCATCGACAGCAGATACGGGAAGTCGATCACCTTCGGGTCGGCGAACCGGATCACCACGAAACTCTCGTCGGCCGTGGGAATGCTGCGCGCGATGAACGGATTCGACGTGTCCACGGTCGGCACCCGCTGGAAATTCACGTACGTCCGCGAGAACTGCGGACAGATGTATTTCACGTAGTCGGGCATCCGGCGCAGGATCGTATCGATCACCGCCTCGCTGGAATATCCGCGATGGGTCTTGTCCCGGTACACCTTCTGGATCCACTCGAGATTGATGATCGGCACCACGCCGACCAGCAGATCGGTGTATCGGGCGACATTGACCACGTCGGTCACCGCCGCACCGTGCAACCCCTCGCAGAACC
>NZ_JBHXMY010000063.1:0-17906 GCF_042720195.1 Nocardia sp. NPDC058497
GTTGGTCTCTTTTTTTTTTATACCCCCCACCACCTTACTGGGTCCACACCCGCCGCGGCCCCCCGCCCGCGCGGTCGATGCCCGATTTCGCCCGGCGGTGCCGAGCTGGTAACCTCGATCTTCGGCGCGGTGTTACCCGTAGTTCAGCACCATCTGCTGCATCGTGGGCGCGCGTCCGACGAGCTTTCAAGACATACCACCCAGCGACAGGAAACCAGAGGATACAGGCGTGGCCAACATCAAGTCCCAGATGAAGCGGATCCGTACCAACGAGGCGGCGCGCAAGCGCAACCAGTCGGTCAAGTCCGCGCTGCGCACCGCGATCCGCAACTTCCGTGAAGCTGCCGCCAGCGGTGACAAGGAAAAGGCTGCCGAGCAGCTGCAGTTCGCGAGCCGCAAGCTCGACAAGGCCGCTTCCAAGGGCGTCATCCACGCCAACCAGGCGGCCAACAAGAAGTCCGCGCTCGCGCTGGCTCTCAACAAGATCTGATCGGAGCGGGGCCTGGTACCCGCTCAGCAATACTTCGCAAGACGCAGCCGCCGTGGCCTCGATGACCACGGCGGCTTTTGTCGTCAGCTACCATTCCGCGCATGTTGACGGTGTACGCGAATCAGACGGTGGTACGAGGCGACGACCTGGCCGAGGTGATCCGCGCTGCGGAGATCCTGGGGATCGGTCTCAAGATCGAGAACGTGATGGTGCCCGACGAGGACGGTGGCTTGGCGGCCGCGTGGATCGTCACCAGGGAGGACGAGGTCCCGCTCTACGACGAGTGGGAGGGCCGCTACGAGGACCTCGAGGACGACGAGGAGCAGCTCGCCGTCGTCGGCGACTGATCGGGCTCAGTTCACACAGGGGATCTGCCCCGAGATGATGTCACCGCGGACCGGCTTGCCCGCGTCGGGAGTCCCCGACACCGGCGTGGTCGTGCTGGTCCGCCAGGCGCCCGTGGATGTTTCGCCCGGCCACGCGGCGGGCGGTTCCGTCCGCGCCGCCGTGCGCCGGGTCGTCGTCGCGGCGGGGACGGGCATCCCGAACGCGGCGGCGATCTCGCGGCGGATCGCCTGCCTGTCCACGATGTTCACGTCCTGACCGTTGATGACGTCGTAGCGCAGGATCGGCAGCGTGCGGAATTCGACCTGCGGGTTCTCCGCGGTGCCGAGGGTGCGCACGAACTCGGTCATGTTCCAGCCGTCCGACAGGACGATATTGCGGTGCGCCACCTCCATCAGCTGGCCCAGCTTGCCCGGATCGGTGAGGGTGCCCGCGCGGCGCAGCTGCCGGGCCACCGACGTGAGGAAGGCCTGCTGCCGGTGCGTCCGGTCCAGGTCGCCGTTCTCCAGACCGTGCCGCTGCCGCACGAAGGCCAGCGCCTGCGCCGGATCGAGATGCTGGCGGCCTGCCGGGAAATCGGCACCGGAGAACTCGACGTCACGCACCGGGTGATTCAGGCACACCTCCACCCCGCCGAGCGCGGCGGCCAGGTCGTAGAAGCCCGCGAGGGTGACCTCGGCGAAGCGGTCGATCGGCACGCCGGTCAGCTCACGCACGGTCCTGACGATCGAGGCCCGCCCCGCCTCCCGTCCCGCCTGTTCCAGCCGCCGCCGGTCGGTGACGCCGCGCGCGATCAGCTGGTCCTGCACGGCGGCCTTCTTCAACCCGTACGCCTCCTTGATCTTGGCGTGGGTGTAGCCGGGGATGCCAGTGACCGGCACATAGTTGTCGCGCGGGATGGACACCGCGACGATCTTGTTCATCGCGGCCGGAATATGCACCAGGATCAGCGTATTGGCGTTGTACCCGCCCTCGTCTCCATCACCGGCGTGCAGCTGGTCGAGCACTTCGCGGGGCAGCTCGTCGCCGTTCTGGTCACGCCGGGTATCCAGCCCGATCAACAGGATGTTGAGATCCCCACCGAGCGAATGCGGCGCGTCGTCTTCGATGGCCCGCGACCGCAGAAACCCCGCATCGAAGGTGCCGGCGGTGGACCATCCGTACGCGGTGACCGCGACCACCACGGCCGACAGACCGGCCGCCATCCCCTTGACCACGCCTCTGGCCCACCAGCCCACCGAACCGCGAGCGCGTCGATCCAGCTCGCGCTCCCCGGTCCGGTCAACCGTCGGGTCGTCCATGTCATGATCAACTGTGCCAGCTCTGACAGCGGGCAGACATCGCGATTCGGTCCCGATTGCATGGCGGCACGGCGTGTCGGTGCCGCAGAGGTGTTCCAGCGGTGCTCAGCCGCAGCTATCGTGGCCGTCGGCGCCCGGTGTCGGCACTGCGGGCCACGGCTACCCGGCCTGGATGATCGTGCCGGGCCTCTACGGCTACGTTTTCGCGGCTGGTCGCGGTTCATCGGCTGTTCGAGGACAGGGCGGTGCCGGCGCGCTCCAAGCGTTCCCGCCGGGGTCGGACCCGGACGCTGAGTAGGCAGAGCGCCGCCGGGCTGTCCCGCAGGTGAGTTCGGGGCTCAGGCGCTGCACCCGAAGCCAGATGAGTTCTGGGATCAGGCACGGCACCCGACGTCCGGGGTTCAGCCTGCGGCGCGGAGGTCGAGGATGCGGGAGAGGGCGTGTTCGAGGGCGTAGGTGGCGTCGGCGGCGCCGCCCTTGACGTCGGCGTTGAGGGTGGCGACCACCTGGAGGGCGGTGCCGATGGTGGCGGGGTTCCAGCCGCGGGACTGGGCCTGGGCCTTCTTGACCTTCCACGGCGGCATGCCGAGCTGCTGGGCGAGTTTGAACGGGTCGCCGCGACCGGCGGAGCCGACGCGGGCGATGGTGTGCACGGAGTCGGCGAGGGCATCGGCCAGCAGGACGTGCGGTACGCCACGGTCGGTGGCCCAGCGCAGGGCTTCCATCGCGGCGGGACGATCGCCCGCGACGGCGAGTTCGGCGACGTCGAAGCCGGTGACCTCGGCGCGCCCGGAGTAGTAGCGGCGCACCGCGTTCACATCGACCTTGCCGCCGGTGTCGGCGACCAATTGTGAACAGGCGGCAGCGAGTTCGCGCAGTTCCGAGCCGACGGACTCGATCAGCACCTGCACCACGTCGGCGGCCACCCGAACACCGGCCGCCCGGAACTCCCCGCGCACGAACTCCATCCGCTCGGAGGCTTTGGTGAGCTTGGCGCATTCATGCACCACCGCGCCCTGCTTCTGCAGCGCCGGCGCCAGCGCCTTGGCCCGGCCACCGCCCGAGTGCAACACCATCAGCACCACGCCCGCGGGCGGATCGGCCGCGGCGTCGGTGATCACCGCGACCGCGTCCTTACCCGCCTCGGCCGCCGACTCGAGCACGATCACCCGATCCTCGGCGAACAGCGACGGACTCAGCAACTCCGCCAGCTCGGCGGTACTCGCGTCACCGGCACGCAGCCGGTCGACCGGCACCGACTCCGGATCGGGCGCACCCGCCCGCACCTGCCCGGTCACCTGCGCCACGGCGCGTTCGACCAGCAGCTCCTCGTCACCGAGAACCAGATGTACCGCGGCAGGGCGTTCGCTCACCAGGCGATCCTACGTTCGGCCACTGACAGGCGATCAGCCCGCAGTCCTTCGGCGTGGCAGCTCGGCGGGCGCACCGATCCGGCGGGGATGGCGTGGCTAGCCGGAGCCTCCCTACGATGCCTTCCTCCGCCGACGGGACCCCAGCGGGTCGGCGGCCGGAGGTCACCGTGCCTCCGTACTGGTGCCATTCGGCGAGCCTTACGGACCTGCGCCTGTCCGACGGCGGGAGGTCACCGTCCGTAGGTCGGCGTCAGTGCCGAGGACGATGACATCACCGTGGCGGTCGGTCCGGGCGATGGTGGCGCCGAGTGCGTCCAACGCGGCAATGATCGTGGGGTGTGGATGGCCGAAGGTGTTGTCGGTTCCGGCACTGATCAAAGCCAGGCGGGGACGGACGGCGCGGAGGAATTCCGGTGTGGTGGTGCGGGATCCGTGATGCGGCACTTTGAGGATGTCGGCGCGGATGTCGTTGTCGCGCAGCACACGGGACTGCGCTGCGGTCTCGATATCGCCGGTGAACAGGATCGTGCCCACTGCGGTGCGTACCTTCAGCACGAGGGACCGATCGTTGGCTTCGTCCAACTCCAATGAGGACGGAACCTCCCGGCTCGGTGCGAGCACCGCCAATCCCACTGCACCAAGGGTCAGCATCTGCCCAGCATGGAGTTCCATCAGCGGGATTCGGGCAGACTTCGCGATCTCGACGACCCGCTCGACACCACCGGAATCGGTGCCATGGTCAGCCGAATGCCGCTGCGCGGCAGCCTGGTCCGACTTCTCGGCGGAGTGGTGCAGTCGGGCGGTAGGCGCCGGTGGGGTGTGGAGGTGTCCGTCGTCCGGGCAGTGGTCGCTGGTGGTGCGGAGTTCGCCTGGGGCCGTTGCTATGGCGTCGACGGTACGGCCGCGGAGCGCGCCGGATAGGCCGTCGATGTGGTCGGCGTGTGGATGGGTGAGTATCAGGAGCCGGATGTGGGTGATGTGCAGGCGGTCGAGGCAGCGTCGGATTGGGCGGGGGTCGGGGCCCGTGTCGATGACCACCGCGGTGCCTGGTCCGACCGAGAGGGCGAGCCCGTCTCCCTGACCTACGTCGCACATGGCCAGTACCCAGCCGTCGGGTGGCCATCCGGGCTGCCAGAGCCGGACCGGGACGAGCACCACGGAGACGCCGAGGGCTCCGACAGCGAGCAGCCGGCGGGTCTTCGACCAGCACAAGGCCGCCACGATGGTCACGACGATCGCCGCGGCGACCAGCCCGCCAGTCAGGCCCGACTGCACTGTGACGGTGGCTCCGGGAACCGCGGCCGAGTGGTCGGCGACCGAGAGCAACCACCACAGCGGTGGGCGTGCGCACCAGAGCACCCACACCGCCGCGTCGTCCCACACGCACGCGAGGACCGCACCCACTGCCCCGATCACCGTGATGAGCCCGACCACCGGTGCGACGAGGGCGTTCGCGATGATCGCCACGAGACTCACCCGCCCCGACAGAGCGACCATGAGTGGCAGCGTCACGACGAAAGCCCCCGCGGACACCGCGACGATCTCCGCGGGCGCACGCCACCATCCGCGTGCCCGCAGCCAATCCGCCCAGCTGGGTGCGAGCAGGATCAGCCCCGCAGTGGCGAGGACCGACAGCGCGAAGCCCGCACTCACCGCCAATTGCGGTGCCACACCGAGCAATCCGATGACCGCGGCACCGAGCGCAGGCAGCGCCTGTTTGCGCCGGCCGGTCAGCAGCGCGAGCACCGTCACCGAGCCCATCGCCGCCGCGCGCAGCACACTGGGGTCGGGGCGCGCGAGGACGACGAACAGGACGACCACCCCGGCGGCGGCCGCGGCGCTGGTGCGCGGACCTGCGGTGAGCAGCCGGGTGAGTGCCAGCAACGCAGTCAGCAAGATCGTGAAATTCGCCCCGCTGACCACACAAAGGTGTTGCAGGCCTGCGATTTCGAACGCATCGCGAACATCATCGGACAGCTCGGAGGTGTCACCGACAACGAGCGCCGGTAGCAGGCCTGCCGCGGCCGGCGGTAGCGCTCGCCCTGACGCCTCGACGAGATCAGCCCGCACGTCCGCGGCGAGCCGCTGCCACCACGGCGGGGTGCCGACGAGCTCCGGAGAGGCTACCGCGTTCAGGGTCGCCACGGTCAGGTCCGCTCGATTCGGTTCACTCACCCGAGCACGGAACCGGATCACCTGCCCGGGCGACAGGTCGGTCCACTCGCCACCGCCGGCGAGGACGACCACCGCCCCACCCACTCGCATCGTCGACGCACCGCCGCCGAACTGCCGCAGCCCGGCATGGACAATCCACCGCCGCTGCCCACCGAATCCGCCGGCACGCATCGGTTTCGCGTCATCGGTGACAACGGCCAGCACCGTCACCGACCGCCCGAACGATTCCCGCAACGGGTGCGACTGCACGTGATGCTCACGCCAGGCCCCCGCCGCCCCGAAACCAGCCGCAAGCAGCATCGTCGCCAGCCCCGCCACCGCGACAACTCGCCACCGCTCCCGCTTGTGCGCGATCGCCCACAACAGCACAACCCACAGCCCGATCGCCACCACCACAGCACCGACCGCCAGCATCAACCCCGCGAGCCACCCGAGCGACACCGCGACAATCGTCGCCACCCAGCACCCGAGCGCGGCAGGCACCAGCCGCATATCGAGAATCTGCCGCTCCGGCTCCTCCACCACCTCCTCTTCGCGCGGCGCCGCCCTCATTCGCCAGCCGGGTTCGCGCCCGGACCATCGCCACGCGCCGCACTACGCCCGAGGACCGATGGGACACCGAAGCATCCGAATTCCATACTGCTGTACGAATGCTCGACGCAGTCCACGAAGCAGGGCGAGAAATCACCTGTCGATGCCACGTTGTCCGCAGTTGACCTGACGCATTGTGCGGCTGATGCCACGCGGCCAGCGGTCGAAGCCACGTGGCCTGGTCTCGATGCGACGCTGCCCGGCGTCGATGCGACGGGGTCTGCGGCCGATGCCAGGTAGTCGGTAGTCGACGCCGTGGGGGCTGGGTTCGACACCACGTGCTCCAGGGCCGGCACGACGCTGCCCGGCGTCGACGCGGCGGGGCCTGCGGCTGATGCCGCGAGGTCGGCCGTCGCTGTCAGGTGGTCGGGGTTGGGGGTTGAGGTTGGAGCGGGATCGACCGATGCCGGGCAATCGTCCTGCGGGTCGGTATCTCTGGTGGGGCCGGTTGTTTCGCCGGCCGCGGCCGGATCGGGAGGTCGGGTCATGTCGTCACCAGGTCGCGCAGGCGGGCGAGGCGGGCGGGGCCGATGCCGTCTACTTCGCCTAGTTGGGCGACGTCGGTGAATCGGCCGTTGGTCGAGCGCCAGGCGAGGATCGCTGTGGCGGTTACCGGGCCGACGCCGGGTAGTGCGTCGAGCTCCGCTTCCGTTGCGGTGTTCAGGTTGAGGCGAGCCTTGCCGCCCTTGCCGTTCGGGGCGGTGGCGGTGTTCGTGCCCGTGGTGCTCGCTGCGGTAGCGGGGGCGTGGTCGGCGGCGCTGATCATGGTGCTGCCCAGGGGTGGCGGTCCTGATTGGGGGCCGGTCGCGCCGACGACGAGCTGGTCACCGTCGGACAGCCGTTGGGCCAGGTTCAAGCCGGCCAGGTCGGCATCGTCTCGGGCGCCGCCTGCGATCTCGATGGCGTCGGCGATGCGGGAGCCGCTGGGCAGACGGTGCAGGCCCGGCCGGTCGACCAGACCCACCACGCTGACAACGACTTCCGTGCTCACGCTCGGGCTGGTGCCTGACACCGCGGCGGCTGTGGCGGTCGGCTCGGCACGTACGCCGATGCTCTCCGCGCGCACTACCGGCACCGGCGGTATCGCCTGCTGCGTCGGTTGATCGCGCACCACCATGATGCCGGTGAGCACGACCGCGACGAGGCCCACCAGGCCGAGTACCAGCGCACCCCGGCGTCCGGGATCGAGGCGCGCCCCGCGGAACCGTTCGGGCACAAGCCGTTGCAGGCCGCGGGGTTGCGCGCCGTCGTCGAGCCAACCCGGCGCACGCACCTCCCCTCCCGACGGCGTGAGTTCATCGTCGTCCCAACGGCCCTCGGCGCCATCATCGATACCGGCCCCTGCCGGTGTGGGTCCGCGACCTGACTCACTGCGCAAGCCGCCCGGTCCCGCCTTCTCGCGTACCGCCAGCCCGCCCAGCCGTTGCCGTACCCGCTCGTGCTCTTCGTGTCGTGACATGGCACCGACGCTACGAGGAAGCGGCCGCGGGAAACTGCCGCCGACCTGGGCATACAACGAACCTGTGGACAACCTCGAGCCTGTGGACAACTCCCGGTCAGCGGCCGCTGAGCGCGGAATCCGTGCGGTTCCAGCGAATATGGTGCGCGCATGGCCGAAACGACGTACGGATGGTGGCATGGACCTGGCACAGCGATTCCGCGACTTCGCGTTCCGCGAGGTACACAGCAATTCCCCGCTCTACCACCGGCGGGCTGTCGACATCTCCGAGGACCCTGCGGTGCTGGCGTTGATCGCCGGGCTGCCCACGAACAAACAGCAACCCAACCTGGTCCTGGCGGCCGCGCGCGTGAACGGTGCGATCACGGTGCCCTACCGCGAGTTCCGCGAGCAGCTGATCGCGCACTGGCCCGCGATCTCGGCGACAGCCCTGGCCAGGCGCACCCAGACGAACGAAGCAGGCCGCGCGGCAACACTGCTGCCGGTGCTCGCACGGCTTCCCGGACCGCTGTCGCTGATCGAGGTCGGCGCCTCGGCGGGACTGTGTCTGTACCCGGACCGTTTCAGCTACCGCTACAACGGGATCTCACTGGATCCCGCCGAGGGACCGTCCCCAGTGGTGTTGCCGTGCACGGTAACCGGCGCCGCACCGATACCGACACGGCTACCCGAGGTGGTGCATCGAGCCGGAGTCGACCTGAACCCGCTGGACGCGGGAGACATCCGGGACCGGGAATGGCTGGAAGCACTGGTCTGGCCGGGACAGGACGACCGACTCGCGAGGCTTCGAGCGTCCTGCGCGATCACTGCCGCGAACCCTCCGCTCCTGATGACGGGCGACTTGAACAAGAAAGTCGCCGAGCTGGTCCACACCGCGCCGCACGGCAGCACGGTGGTCGTGTTCCACAGTGCGGTGCTCACCTATCTGTCCGCACAGGCTCGCGAGGAGTTCGTCACCACGGTGCGCGAGCTGCCCTGCCACTGGGTGTCCCAGGAGGGCACCGGTGTGATCGCGGAGTTCGCCGATCGGCTGCCCGAAAGGGACTCGGGCACAGTGCGGATGGTGCTCGCGGTGGACGGCGAGCCGGTGGCCTACGCCGGGCCGCACGGCCAGTCGCTGGACTGGTTCGGCCCGGCGTAGCACGGACGTCAGATCCGGCGCATCACCGAGACCACCCGGCCCAGGATCACGGCCTCGTCGCCGTCGATGACCGAGTAGGCGGGGTTGCGGGGTTCGAGCTGCACATGGCCGTTGCGCCGGCGATACACCTTCACGGTGGCTTCCTCGCCGATCATGGCGGCCACGATGTCGCCGGAGTTGGCCTCGCGCTGGCTGCGGACCACGACGAGGTCGCCGTCGCAGATCGCGGCGTCGATCATCGAGTCGCCGCGGACGCGGAGGCCGAAAACCTCGCCGCGGCCGACGAGTTCACGCGGCAGGGTGAGCAGGTCGTCGGCGTGTTGCTCGGCCAGGATCGGGGTGCCCGCGGCGATGTCGCCGACTACGGGCACGGTCACCGACCCGTCGGAGCCGCCGCCCGGCGCGTGCCGCAGGAACAGACGCACATCGATGGGCCGGGTCATCGCGGCACCGCGGCGCAGGAAGCCGTCCTCCTCCAGCGCTTTCAGATGCTTGGAGACCGTGGACGTGGAGCGCAGGCCTACGGCGTCGGCGATCTCCCTGGCGCTGGGCGGGTAGCCGTGCGCGAGCACCGAATCCCGGATCACGGCGAGGATGTGTTGCCTGCGGGGCGGCAGGTGCGCGGTGTCGGGGTAGTCGAAGTCGTCGTATCCGGTCACCGGGGCATCGTAGAGGCCCGCCGGTTCAGACCGTCGGCGCAGGCTCCCGGCGTGGCAGCCCGCGGCGGAAACCGGTCCCGGTCACGAACACCCGCCGGGCACCACGAGCACGCCGAGCGCGCCGACGCCGAGGTGCACCCCCAGGGTAGGGCCGAACTCGGTGACGTAGAGCTCCTCGACTTCGGGCACCTGTTCGCGCAGCTGGGCGGCGATCGTCTCGGCGGCGTCGGCGGCCCCCAGATGCTGGACGGCCAGCGCCGCACCGTCCCCGCCCGCGGCATCCACCGCGGCCGCCACCAGCTTCGCGTAGGCACGGGATCTGGTCCGCACCTTCTCGCGCAGCTCCAGCTTGCCCTCGACCAGCTGCAGCAGTGGCTTCGTCACCAGTTCGCTGCCGAAGAACGCGGCGGCACTGCTGAGCCTGCCGCCCTTGCGGAGCTGCTCGGTGCGGTTGACCAGGATGAACGTGCGAGCACGAGCGGCGACCGCCACCGCGCGTTCGTAGACGGCATCCAGCGCCTCACCCGCACGAGCCCGGCGCGCGGCAGCGAGCACGGGCAGACCGGTCGCCAATCCCGCACCGAGCGAATCCACCAGGCGCACACGATCTTCGGCGCCCATGTCGCGGACCGCCTGCCGCCCCGATTCCCAGGTCGCCGACAGGGTGCGCGACAGATGCACGGCGACGACACCGTCGCCGTCGCTGTGGCTCAGCGCGCGTTCGTAGGCCTCGCGCAGCTCACCCGGCGAGGCAGCCGAGGTGGTGACCGAATCCGTCGAGTAGTCGATCTCGACGGGATCGATGCCCTCCCGGATCTCCCGGTCGCCGACGAGCACATGCAACGGCACCACTTCGATACCGAGCTCGGCGACGATGTCGGCGGACAGCCCGGCCGCCGAATCGGTGACCACCACAACGGGCACGGACTACCGGACCTCCTGCAGCGCCTTGGTCATCGCCGTCGCCACCGCCGCGTGTCCCGCCCAGCCCCAGTGGATGCCGTCCGGGTTCGCCGCACCCGACTCGATGTCGTCGCGCACGGCCTCACCGAGGTCGACCAGCGGCACCGAGGTACGGCCAGACCACGCCTGCAGCGCCTTGACCGCGCGCGCACGGCCCCTGTGCACCCGCCCGTAGGCATCGCACTTGTGCACCGACGGCAGCACCGCGACCACGGGCAGCTCGGGACGCAGATGGTTCAGCGCCTCGCGCGACTGCTCCAGGTAGTCGACACTCACCTTCGGCGGAAGTGCCACCGGCCGACCGAGTTTCGACAGCTTCGGCTGCAGCCAGTTGTAGGAGGCGCGCACGCCACGGCGCAGCTTGGGCGGACGGATGTAGCGGATCAGTTCCCGCAGCGCGGTGGGCAGCGGGGAGGGCAGCGTGTCCATGCCACCGACGGCGAACACGACCGCGCCTGCCCGCGGCACCGCGGCCCAGACCCGGGGGTCACCGATGAGCGCCCAGTAGGCGTCGCGGCAGGTCCAGCCGATCCGCGCGATCAGCTCCACATCCCAATCCAGTTCGGCGGCCACCATATTCGGCCAAATCCGCGGATCGTCCGCGGGCAGGCCGCCCTTGGGTCCGTAGTACGCGAGGGAATCAGCGATCACCAGGAGCACGGGACGCGGCGACGCGGATTCCACCGGCCGGGGCGCGGTGGATTCCTCGACCAGCACGTCCTCCACGGCCGTCTCGACGAGCGATTCACCTTGCGCGACAGCGGTCTCCGCTGCCGGCGAGTCCGGAGCGGACGCCTCGGCCACCGAGGCAGCCACGGTGGCCGAATCCGCAGACTCCGCGACGGACTCGTCCGTCACCGTCTCGACCGAATCGCCCACCGGCTCGGTACCCGCGGCAGTGTCGGCATCGGCCGCCGGATCGCCGGAACCGTCAGCCGCACTGGCCGACTGGAGGTCCTGCGCCGCGGCGGGCTCAGCCACGGAGTTCGTCGTCGCCTCGAGATCGTCAGCGCCCGTAGCGGGACTCGCGCCATCGGACAGCTCCGTGACGGATACCGCCGAGTCGGCGGTATCCGACTGCGCAACAGCCGATTCGGCATCGGCACCGTCCGACTGCACGGCAGAGTCCGCTACGGCCTCGGCGTCGGCGGCGCCCGATGTGGCAGGCTCGCCGTCGACATCGGCGTCCGAGTCCTCCGACGAGTCGCCCGCGGCCGCCGAATCGCTTGCCGCCGAGCCGACCTGCTCGGGCTCGGCGACTACCGGAGCAGGCGGCGGGCCGAACAGCGCGTCGGGCAGCGAGCGTTCGCTGCGCGCGGTGACCTGCTTGAAGAGTTCGTCCGGTACCGAACGGATGGGCTCCTCACGCTCGGGGCGTGCGGGCCGAGCGGGTGGCGGGCCGAACAGCGCGTCCGGCAATTGCCGTCCGGGCTTGGCCGTCACCTGCTGGAACAGTTCGTCCGGTACCGATCGGACGGGCTCTTCAGAGGACATCGGGAGCTACCTTCGCCGCTGCGTTCCAAACATCGAGGCGCCAGCCGGGTCGGTCGATGTCAGGGCCGTGACTGGACAGCTGTACCCAGCTCGTATTGGCCAGCCCACCGAGGGCAGGCCAGTTCCCTGGGGGCAGTTCCAGCAACGCGGCCGTGAGGGCAGCGATCAGCCCGCCGTGCGCCACCAGGATGATAGTCCGGCCGGGCCAATCCTGTCGCTCGTTGTACAGTTCGCGCACCACGGGCAGCGAACGCGCACCGACCTCGAGTTTGCTCTCGCCACCGGGCGGTGTGTAGGTGGCGTCGAGCCGCCACTGCACACGCGCGCCCGGGTAGTCGGCGTCGACCTCGAGATGGGTCAGACCCTCCCAGTCGCCGAGATGGGTCTCGCGCAGCCGCTGATCGGTGACGACCGGCAGATCGCTGATGTCACCGAGTGCCTGCGCCGTCTCCTTGGCGCGCCGCAGATCGGAGGCGTGGATGGCGATGGCATTGCGCGAAACCAGTTCGCGCGCCGCCTCTTTGGCCTGCTGACGACCGAGCTCGGTGAGATCGGTGTCGATCTGACCCTGCATCCGGTCGGCCGCGTTCCATTCGGTCTGCCCGTGCCGCAGCAGGATCAGCGTGCGCACATGGGCGTACTTGCTCACTCGGTGTCGCCCTCTACCTGTGCGTCGTCGGCGGCCGGAGTCGGCAGGGCGGCGATGCCCTCGACGGCGACGGTCGGGCAGTCACGCCACAACCGCTCCAGCGCATAGAAATTGCGCTCGTCGTTGTGCTGGATGTGCACGACGATGTCGACGTAGTCGAGCAGCGCCCAGCGACCCTCGCGGGTGCCTTCGCGACGGACCGGCTTGTGCCCGGCTTCGCGCAGTTTCTCTTCGACGTTGTCGACGATCGCGTTGACCTGGCGCTCGTTGGGCGCCGAGGCGATCACGAAGCAGTCGGTGATCACCAGCTGTTCGGAGACGTCGAGGACGACGACATCGGTGGCGAGCTTGTCGTCTGCCGCGAGTGCGGCGACCTTGGCCATTTCGACCGCTTCGGCGGTGGCACTCATACGGCCTCCCCCAGACAGGTCAGACCCTCGATCGTGTGGCTCAACGTCAGCTACCTTCCGTTCCTGCGGGCCCATACAGGTGCCGCTTCGATATGTACTGCACCACGCCGTCGGGGACGAGGTACCAGACCGGCCGACCCTCCGCGGCGCGGCGGCGGCATTCGCTCGACGAGATGGCCAGCGCGGGGATCTCGATCATCGTCACGGCATCGGCGGGCAGGTCCCGCAGATGCTCCTCGAGATGGTCGGTGTTCAGCTCGTACCCCGGACGGCTCACCCCGACGAACTTCGCCAGTTCGAACAGTTCGGTCCAATCCTGCCATGTCAGGATGTTGGCCAGCGCGTCCGCACCGGTGATGAAGTACAGCTCGGCGTCGGGATGAGCGCTCTGCATCTCGCGCAGGGTGTCCACCGTGTAGGTGACCTTGTTGCGTTCGATGTCGGCCCGGCTGACCGAGAATCTCGGGTTGGACGCGGTGGCGATGACTGTCATCAGATACCGGTCCTCGGCGGGGCTGACCTGTTTGTTCACCTTCTGCCACGGCTGACCGGTCGGAACGAAGATGACCTCGTCGAGCTCGAACCGGTTCGCGACCTCGCTGGCCGCGACCAGGTGGCCGTGGTGAACGGGGTCGAAGGTGCCGCCCATGACGCCGAGCTTGCGGCGCGGCCGAGCTGTTTCGTGCATGAGGTCCGAGCTTAACGGGACTGTCACCGTCCGAGCGGACCGGACTGCTCCGCGGCAGCTCGGGGTCAGCACGGACCCGACGCCTGCGCGCACATCTGCGCGAACTGGGCGCGGGTGCGATCCAGCTCATCGGCGATGTGCGGGCCCGGTTCGGTGGCGAGCCGGTCGTTCAGTTCGGCCATCAGCACGTCGATCGTGACCCACCACGGCCCGCGGACCCGGCCTCGCGGTCCGCGCAGCTGTAACCAGGCCGCCGCGCGGAGGCAGCGGGCGCGCGGCACGATCTTGCCCAGCTCACCCCACAGGCCCGCGGCCCGCAGGTAGCCGCCCAGTGCGGCGGATTCCTGCCCGCAACATTCCCGGGCCACGGCCGACGACCACACCAGATCAGCGTGGCGATGCCGCTGTGTAGCCGATCCGGCGAGCAGCCGGGCGGCCTCGGTGAACTGCCAGGCGGCCTGGCGGTGCTTGCCGAGCCGGATCAGCGATTCGGCGAACTCGGCGCGGACCAGCGCGAGCTCGCCGGACGGGTAGCCGGCGACGCCGCTCAGCAAGGGCCGGTCGAAGGCGGTGACGGCCTCGACGTGCTTGCCCGCCCGATGCCAGGCCCGGCCCGCGACCAGCCACAGGTGCGCGGAGTCGGCCGCCGAGATGGGGTGCCAGCACGCGGCGGCGGAGGCGGCTGCTCTGGCCACATCGCGGTCGCGGCCCGGTTGGGCGGCGATCGCGGTGACCAGCCGGGTGCGCAGCTCGGCGAGTTCCCTGCCTCCGATTTCGCCGAAGCCGACGACCAGCGCGCGACGCAGCTGCTCTTCGGCGGCGGCGGGCGCGTCGGCCAGCCGGGCTGCCGCGATCCCGGCCAGTCTGCGCGCTGCCCGTGCTCCCGAACCCGGGGGCAGGTGCCCGGCCTGCGCCGGCTCGCCGGACGCCGCAGATCGACCCCAGCTGTCGGGTGTCAGCCCCTGGGCCTGGGCTGCATTGTCGCTGCGGGCTACCGCGCCATACCCCTCGACGATGACGGGTTCAGCTGCTGCACAGGCACTCTCGTTGGACGATGGATCGGTCACCAGGCGAACCACATCCACCGCGCGACGGCTCGGGCCTGCCGCGCTGTCACCCTGTCCGATACCCGTCGGTCGGACCGCTCGTCGTCGCGCGACGCCCCTGCCAGCATGGCGGTGATCTTGGAGGGCAGACCATGTAAGCGGCTTAACGTCCGCTGAAGCGGTCAGATCTTGGGGCGCTTCGACTTCGGTAGCTTGGCGACGACAGCGTCGTAGGAGGCGTCGATCAACTCGCGTAATTCATCGGGCGGGACGGCCCCGCCGACGGTGATGCTGTTCCAGCCGTAGCGCCCGATATAGGCGGACGCGCTGACGTCATCGGGGTAGATGTGGACCAGTTCGTCGGCCTCGCCGCGGTCGCGCCCGCATTTGAGCCCGATCGACGTGCCTTCCCCGAGGAAGGCGAAGATCTTGTCGCCCACCTTGGCGACGACGTCGCCCTCCCACGGTTCGTCTTGCCAGGCACCGGGTTTGGCCAGGCAGTAGGTCAGCAGATCCTCGCTCATCACCAGCTCCTTCAGACGGGCAACAACCGGGAGACCACGTCGGTCAGCTGCCGGGCGGACCGGCATTCGTGCATCTCGATCACCTCGCCGTAGTCGCGGGCCGCCGAATCGCCGGTACCCCACAGGTTGCGCGGTTCGGGATTCAGCCAGTGCGCGTGCCGGGCTGTATCGACCAGCTGCCGCAGGGTGTCCAGCTGCGGATTGCGGTAGTTGGTGCGGCCGTCGCCGAGCACCAGCAGGGAACTGCGGCTGGTGACCGCGTCACCGAAGTTGTCGGCGAAGGTGGTCAGCGCCTGGCCGTAGTCGGAGTGCCCGTCGGCGTCGATGATCCGCGACTCGGTGAAAATCCTGGTCAGCACGTTGTCGAGGCCCGCGTACGGGTCGAAGAAGGTGGTCACCTCGTCGGTGCGGTCGACGAAGGCGAAGATCCTGACCCGGGAGAACTGCTCGCGCAGCGCGCTGACCAGCAGCATGGTGAAGTTGCTGAATCCGGCGACCGAGCCCGAGATGTCGCACAGCAGAACCAGTTCCGGGCGGCCGGGCCGGGGCTTGCGGTTCACCAGGTCGATCGGTACGCCGCCGGTGGACATCGAGGCCCGCAGTGTCTTGCGCAGATCGATCTCGCCGCGGCGGGCCTTCTTACGCCGCACCGCGAGGCGGGAGGCGAGGATCCGGGCCAGCCGCTGGCTACCGCGCCGCAGTTCGACGAGTTCGCGTTCGGAGGCGCGCAGGAAATCGGCGTCCTCGGCCTGGCGGGCGACACCGTAGGTGGCGACGCGTTCGCGACCGATCTGTTCGGCGACCCGCCGATTGGTCTCGGCTTCCACACTCGCCCGGAAGCCGGCGATGCGTTCCCGGACGATCCGCTGCGCGACCTCGGTATCGCGGTCGCTCGCATCCGGCGGCAGGGCCAAGCCTGCCAGTACCCGCGACAGCAAGGTTTGTGGCGCAAGGTCTTTCAACGCCTGATACGCCGAGAACGACGGCCCGCGCGCCGACTGGTACTGACCGAGCTGTTCGACAATCTGCCCGGCCAGCAACTGCAACTGGGCGCCGCTGTCCTCGGCGGTGAGCAGTTCGGCCAGTTGTTCACGCAGGGCGGGCAGGTCGACTTGGCCCTCGGGCGTGCGCGGCAGGTCGGCGGCCTCGGCACTGCGCTCCCCCACCGCGACCGGGAACCACAGGTCGAACAGTCCGTCGAAGGTCCGCCGGTGGGTGGGGCGCCGCAGCAGGGCGCACGCCAGTCCCTCGCGCACCGACTCGCGGTCGAGCAGGTCGAGCACGGTGAGTACCCGGCCCGCGTCGACGGTTTCCGATGGCCCGACCGGCACGCCGCGGGCCCGCAGCGCCGCGACGAACCCGGCGACGTGCCCGCCGAGTCCGTGCGGGCCAGGCGCGGTCATCTCAGGCCAGCTTCAGCTCGGCCAGCGCGCGCTGGTGGTCGCTGCGATGCTTGAGCACCACGCCGAGCGTGGCGCGCACCGTAGCGTCGTCGAGGTCGGCGGCGCCCAGCGCGAGCAGGGTGTGACCCCAGTCGATCGATTCGGCCACCGACGGCAGCTTCTTGAGCTGCATCCCACGCAGGACATGCACGATCCGCACCAGCTGCTCGGCCACCGTGGCCGACAGCTCCGGCACCCGGCTGGCCAGGATGCGGCGCTCGAGCTCCTCGTCGGGGAAGTCCAGGTGCAGGTACAGGCAGCGGCGCTTGAGCGCCTCGGACAGCTCCCGGGTGGCGTTCGAGGTGAGCACGACGAACGGTTTGCGGGTCGCGGTGATGGTGCCCAGTTCCGGGACGGTCACCGCGAAATCGCTGAGCACCTCGAGCAGCAGGCCCTCGATCTCGACGTCGGCCTTGTCGGTCTCGTCGATCAGCAGCACCGTCGGCTCGCTGCGCCGGATGGCGGTGAGCAGCGGGCGCGAGAGCAGGAATTCCTCGGTGAAGACGTCGGCTTTGGTTTCGGCCCAATCGTTTTCGCTCGACGCCTGGATCCGCAGGATCTGCTTGGCGTGGTTCCACTCGTAGAGTGCGCGGGCCTCGTCGACGCCTTCGTAGCACTGCAGCCGGACCAGCTCGGCGCCGGCGACCTGGGCCACCGCGCGCGAGAGCTCGGTCTTGCCGACACCGGCGGGACCTTCGATGAGCAGCGGCTTGCCCAGCCGGTCGGCCAGGAAGACCGAGGTGGCGGTGGCCTTGTCGGCCAGGTAGCCGGTATCGGCCAGCCGGGAGATGACGTCGTCGACCGAGGTGAAGATCGGTTCCTGTACCAGTGTCACGATCACACCGGCCGAGTCTGGCCGTCGCCCCACACGATCCACTTGGTGGAGGTGAGTTCGGGCAGTGCCATCGGGCCGCGGGCGTGCAGCTTCTGGGTGGAGATGCCGATCTCGGCGCCGAAGCCGAACTGCTCACCGTCGGTGAACGCGGTGGAAGCGTTCAACAAAACCCCCCCCCCCGGGCCGGGGGGGGGGGGGGCCGGTGCGCGGCCGCGCGGCGGCGGGGGGTGCGGGGGGGCCCTATGTGTTCCCGGTGCCGCGCGTGTGGCGGTGGTGTGTTGGGGGGGGGGCCCCCCCCGCCGGTGCCCGCCCGCACCCTGC
>NZ_JBHXMY010000064.1:0-17725 GCF_042720195.1 Nocardia sp. NPDC058497
GTGCTCGCGGTGATCGCGGCGATCACCCGCTTCGCGAACCTGAACTACCCGACCGACGCGCGCACCCCCGTCTTCGACGAGAAGCACTACGCGCCACAGGCCTGGCAGATGGTCACCGGCGGCGGCGTGGAGGACAACCCCGCCTACGGGCTGGTGGTGCATCCGCCGGTCGGCAAACAGTTCATCGCGATCAGCGAGGCCCTGTTCGGCTACAACGCGTGGGGCTGGCGCGGCACCGCGGCGCTGGCGGGTACCGTCCTGGTGCTGCTGGTGATCCGGATCGTGCGCCGCATGTCGCGTTCGACGCTGATCGGCGCGTTCGCGGGCATCCTGCTCATCGCCGACGGGCTGACCTTCGTCTCCTCCCGCATCGGCATGCTCGACATCTTCATGGCGCTGCTGGTGACCGCCGCGTTCGGCTGCCTGATCGTCGACCGCGACGAGGTCCGCGAACGGATGGCCGCCGCCGACCTGGCGGGCCGGATCGGGATCACCGACTGGGGACCGCGACTCGGCGTGCGCTGGTGGCGCTTCGGCGCGGGCGTGCTGCTCGGGCTGGCGTGCGGCACCAAATGGTCGGGCATCTACTTCATCATGTTCTTCGGGCTGCTGAGCGTGGCCTTCGACGTGAGCGCCCGGCGCGCGTACGGGGTGCGCAAGCCGTGGGTCGGCACGCTGGTCCGTGACGTCGGCCCGGCGCTGTACGCGCTGGTCGTCATTCCGCTGGTGGTCTATCTGTCCTCGTATTGGGCCTGGTTCGCCAGCGAGAGCGGGGTGTACCGGTACGCGGTCGGCAACCAGATCGGCACCGGCGGCCCGTTCACGTTCCTGCCCGACGCGCTGCGCTCGCTCTGGTACTACCAGGGCGAAACCCTGGACTTCCATTCGAGTCTCACCAACTCGGCGGGCAACCACCACCCGTGGGAGTCCAAGCCGTGGACCTGGCCGATGGGCCTGCGCCCGATGCTCTACTACTACGCCGACGGCACCGTCACCGGCTGCGGCGAGGCACAGTGCGTGAAGGCCGTGATGGCGGTCGGCACGCCCGCGCTGTGGTGGCTGGCGCTGCCCGCGCTCGGCTGGATGGTGTGGCGCTCGGTCGTGCGCAAGGACTGGCGCTACGCCGCCGTCCTGGTCGGCTACGGCGCGGGCCTGCTGCCCTGGTTCCTCACCCTCGACCGGCAGATGTACTTCTTCTACGCGGTGGTCCTCGCGCCGTTCCTGGCCATGGGCGTCGCGCTGATCCTCGGCGACATCCTCGGGTCCGCCAGGCCCGCGGGGATACCCCGCAGTCCGACCGGCACCTATCTGCCCGCGCCGGTGAACGAGCGGTACGCGCTCGGACTGCTCATCGTCAGCATCTACCTGGGCCTGGTGATCGCGAACTTCGTTTGGCTGTGGCCGATCCTCACCGCCCATCCCATCACCTCAGCCAGCTGGCAAGACCACCTCTGGCTACCGAGCTGGCGCTAGAGCTCAGCTGTCGAGTGTGCGCTGAACGAACTCGAGCGCGTCGGCGTCGGTGAGGCCGAGGCGGCGGATCGTCGTCACGTAGTCGACGGCGGCGCGTCCCGCGACGTCGCGGGTGGGGTCGCCGGAGGAGGCGATGAAGGAGCCTTGGCGGCCCCGGGTTTCGAGGACGCCGTCGGCCTCGAGTTCGCGGTAGGCGCGGGCGACGGTGTTGGGGGCGATGCCAAGATCGGCGGCCAGTGCGCGGACGGTGGGGATCTTGGTGCCCGCGGTGAGCGTGCCGGCGTGGACCTGTTCGATCACGGCCATGCGCAGCTGCTCATACGGCGGCTGCGTGGAATCGGCGGACAGCTCGACGTGGAACATGATCGCTCACACCTCGTCTCGGGCCAGTGGGCAGGACATGCAGCGCGGACCGCCACGGCCGGAGCCCAGCTCCGACCCCTGGATCGTGAGTACCTCGACCCCGGCGTCGATCAGCCGCGAATTGGTCATCTCGTTGCGTTCGTAGGCGACGACCACGCCCGGCGCCAGAGCCAGGGTGTTGTTGCCATCATCCCACTGTTCACGTTCGGCGGTCGGCCCGTCGCGGCCGGTGTCGATCACCCGCAGGCGCGCGATGCCCATGGCGGCGGCCGCGGCGGGCAGGAACGGTTCGGGTCCGGTGATGCTGATCCGGTCCAGGTCACCGTGGCCGGAGAAACTGTCTTCGCGGCGGATCGTGAAGGCCTGCAAGGATTCCCGCACGCCCGGATACATCACCACCGCGTCGGTGTCGACCATCGTGCACACGGTGTCCAGGTGCATGGTCGCGCGGTTCTGCGCGATCGGCACCACCAGCACGGTGTGGGCGAGATCGTCGTCGAAGAGGCTGCGCGCCAACGCTTCCGCGCCGGCGGGCGTGGTCCGCTCGCCGACGCCGACCGCCACCACGCCCGGCGTGAGCAGCAGCACGTCGCCGCCCTCGATCGGCGCGGTGTGCGATTCGTAGGCCCGGCGCACGCCGAGGAAACGCGGGTGGAAGGCGTAGACGAGATCGGTGATCGAGGTCTCGCGGTGCCGGGCGGGCAGGGCGAGGGAGGTGATCGCGACCTTCGGCCCGACCCAGAACGAGGAGTCGCGGGTGAACAGCAGATTGGGCAGTGGATCGATGACGAAATCGGCGCCGTGGTGCATCCGGCGCACCAGCGAGGTGGTGTCGGGGCCGAAGGGCAGTTCGTCGAAGGTCATCCCGGCCATCAGGATGTCGGCGAGCTCGCGCGCCTCGAATTTGCGCAGTTCGGCGGCCAGCTGGTCGGCCAGGCCGTGCCCGAGCCTGCGGGCATCGACGGCGGCGGAGATACCCTGGATTCTGGCCGCGCCGCTCACCTCGAGCGTTTCGGCCAGCAACTCGGACAGCAGCAGCACTTCCACGCCGCGTTCGCGCAGCAGGGCGGCGAAGGCGTCGTGCTCGGCTTGGGCGCGTTCCACCCACGGGATGCCGTCGAAGAGCAGCTGATCGTTGTTGCTCGGGGTGAGCCTGCGCAGTTCGTCACCGGGCCGGTGCAGCAGCACCGTCCGGAGCGTGCCGACCTCGGAGGTGACGGCCAGGCGCGAGTCGGGGGCGGTTCCCATGCGGAAACCGTAATCCGAGGAGCCCGTGTCGGCACGGAAGACCCGCAGACCTGGCCTGCGAGAGTCCGGCCGTTTTCGTACACGACACGAAAACCTCAAGTATTGTTGAGGGCGAAAACGGGAGGAGCGCAGGATGACGACGGCCGATTGGCAAACGAAGGAGCTGACCCCCGGGCAGCTATCCGAGCGTAGTGGAGTTGCAGTGTCCGCGTTGCACTTCTACGAACGCGAAGGTCTCATATCGAGTCGTCGAACCAGCGGCAATCAACGTCGCTACGCTCGCGAAACTCTGCGCCGGGTCGCGTTCATCCGGATCTCGCAGCGGGTGGGGATCCCGCTCAGTGAGATCCGCTCGGCGCTGGACCGGCTGCCCGAGGGCCGCACGCCTACGCGCCGCGACTGGGAGACTCTCTCGACCACCTGGCGGGAGGACCTCGACGACCGCATCGTCCAGCTCACCCGCCTGCGCGACAACCTCACCGGCTGCATCGGCTGCGGCTGCCTGTCGCTGGGCTCGTGCAAGCTCGTCAATGAACACGACCGCCTCGGCGCGGAAGGCCCCGGCGCTCGCGTGCTCGATGTCCAGCTGAACTGCCCGACCAGGCCCAACTGCAGCTGACCACGACCCCGGGTTTGTATAAGTACCTCATCGCCATCGTGAGACCCACCGTTGAGCACCCACTCGAGCTGCACTGGCAGTTTCCCCAAGGCACGCACGTGAGTCCCGGAAGCGCGGTCATCTACGAATGCTCCAGCGGTCAGTTCGGCGCGGCCGCACTAACACCTGTCAGCGCCGACATCCAGAAACGAATCCGAGCCGACTTCGAAAATTGCGGAGGATGACCCATCCCCTCGCAGCACCATCGGGCGGCCGAACAACTCAGCGAGCACGTCCGACAGTGCGACCGTGGCCGATCGCCAGTGTCAGGCGAGCGTGTCGTCGATCGTGGTCGCGGTGAGGATCTGATCGGCCCAACGGTGCAGGTCCGGCAGTTTTGCGGTCCGAACCCGGCGAATCGCGGTAGCCGGGACCTCGCCGAACTTGCGTTCGAGAAGTCGGATCAGCAAGTCGGCTTGCCCCTTGACCTGCCCCCGGGCCTCGCCTCGAGCTTCACCCCTGGCTTCCAGCATCTCCGCAGTGGTCACGACAACCTCCTTCGCGTGCGGTCCGAGCTGCTCGACCAGAGCTTCGCTCGGCCGGTCCTGCCTGACCTGCCACCGCAGTCAGGCGACCTTGACGGTCCGATCGCCAACGTGTGCAACGACGTCCAATGTTCCACCGAGCGCGACAATATAGTCGCGGACCGAGTCCATCGACGTGATCTGACCATGCTCGATCTGCGAAACTCTCGCCTGCGACACCCCCATCAACCGGGCGACTTCAGCCTGGGTGACGCCGCATTGGTTACGGAGTTCCGCGAGCTGGTTGCCACGCTGCTCGGCCCGCATCTGCTCGCGGCTCTCCTCGCGACTCGCGACCCGCTCGGGCGAATCCCAAGTCGGGTCGAGTTCACGAGCTCGGCGCTTTGTTTCCTCCCAAGGAATGCCCTTCATGCTCCGTCCTCCGCTTCCCGATACTGGATATAACGCTCTTCTGCCAGCGGAATCGCCTCGCGATACCAGCGCTTCCATTGCCCCGTCTTGTCTCCCGCGACCAGAACGATCGCCTCCCGTGTTGGATCGAACACGAACAGCATCCTGATCTCGGAGCCCGCCGGAGTCCGTGGCCGAAGTTCCTTCAAGTTGTGCAAGGTTCTACTGGACTGGATCCGATCGACCAGCGGCCTACCCAGGTCTGGGCCACGCGCAGCCAGTTCGTCCAGCGCCTCCTCGATCTTGTCGGCGATTCGCGGCTCGTTCTTGACCAGGTCGAGAAACCAATCATTGACAGGCTCGAGTAGCACAATGCTCCATCGCACGGCTTCGAGTATAACAAATCCTTATGTATCAAGGTAGGGGCAGTGCCTACACAGCCACGAGCGACGGACACCTCACCGGTCCAGAACCGCGAGCATGCCTGCTACCGCTCGGGGCCAGGTGAATTGTTCGGCGCGGGTGCGGGCGGCTTTGCGGCGGCCGGTGGTCGGCAGGGCGAGGACGTCGGTGACGGCTCGGGCGAAGGCTCGGGGGCGGTCGGCGGCGATGGCGCCGCAGTCGGCGGTGACGATGTCGGCCAGCGCCGAGGAGCGGCTGGCTACGACGGGGGTGCCTGCGGCGAGAGCTTCGAGGGCGGCGAGTCCGAAGGTTTCGTGGGGGCCGGGGGCCAATGAGACATCGGCGGTGGCAAGGAGTTTCGCGACCATCGCGCGGTCGCTGATGAATCCGGTGAAGTGGACCGACGGTTCGCCGCCGGGGAGGGCGGGCATCGCGCGGGCGCGGCGTTCGAGCGACTCGCGGCGTGGGCCGTCGCCCGCGACGACCAGCCGGGCGGGGACGCCGGCGCGGTGCAGGGCGCCGATCGCTTCGATGCTGCGGTCGACCCGTTTCTCCACCGACAGCCTGCCGCAGTGCACCAGCATCGGATGCCCGGCGACGCCGAGGTCGGCGCGCAGACGGTGGTCGCGGCGGCGGGGGCTGAACAGGTCGAGGTCGACGCCGAGCGGGACCAGTTCCACATTGGGTGCGCCGATCCGCTGGAATTCCTCGCGCGCGAAGTCGGTCGTGCAGACGACCATGTCGTAGTCGTCGGCGGTGCGCCGGTTGGCGACGTCGGCGCAGCGGCGGGCGGCGGGCCCGGGCAGGAACTGGCCGAGCAGCCTGTCGAGTCGTTCGTGCGAGATCATCACGCTCGCGACCCCGCGTCGCCGGGCCCAGCGCCCGAAACCGCGCAGGGTGAGCCGATCGGAGACCTCGAGCACGTCGGGCCGCAGCCCGCCGAGCACATCGGCCACCCGCCGCGGATCGGCCGCGCGGTAACCACCGGTGCACGGAATCGCCAGCGCGGGCAAGGTGATCCGCAGTGCGCCCGTGGGCAGCACTTCCTCGCCGTGCCGGGGCCCCGGCACGATCAGCACCACCTCGTGACCTGCCGCGACATACCCCTCGCCGAGGTGGCGCAAGGCGGTGCGCAGCCCGCCCGATCGCGGGCCGTAGAAGTTGGCGAGCTGCACGATGCGCACTCCCCGATCGTTCAGCGACGCGGGTGCACCCGGGAACCGGCCCGTGGAACAGCGCGTGAACAGCCGCGAAAGATGCGGCTAACCGGACTCCGGCTCGTCGAACCAGACCCGCAGCAGGCCGTGTCCGAACGCGGCCGTGGTCATCGCGACCAGTTCGGCCTGCGCGGTGATCCACTCGCCCTCGGCGAAGCGCACCCGCAGCACGAGCCGCTCGGCCGTCCCCGGCTCGCGCGCGACATCGGCGCAGGCGGCGCGCAACGCGGCCAGGTCGTCCGGGTCGACGGTGGGCCGTTCCACCGCCCAGCGGTCCAGCGGGGGCAGCGGCTCGGCGGCCCATTCGTAGATGATCGCGCTGGACAGCTCGACGAGGCCGACGCCGACACCGGCGCGCTGCGATACCGCGCGCAACATGGTCACATCCGGATCGGGCACCCCGTTGTGTTCGGGGACGGCGTGCATCAGACCGCTCACCCGGCGCGTCCGCGGTGCGGCCCTGGCGATCATCTGGAACCTGCGCACCGCGTCGTCGTCGCCGAGCATGTCGACCTCGCCCTGCCAGTGCCCGCCGGGCACGAGCCCGGTGGCCATCGCGAAGTACTCGACCCTGCCGTCGAACCGCACCATCCGGCCGAAGGCGTCCGGTGGGGTGCGGACCACCCGCACCTCGGCCGGATCGCGGGCGAAGATGAGCTCCTCCAAACCTGGTCCGTGGTAGGCGAGTTCGGTGTCGGCCTCCCAGTCCCACGCCGCCACCGGCCGCCGCGGCGGCACCGGCGCCGCCACCGGCCCGGCCCACAGCTGGACACCGTGGATCCCGTCGAACGCGCAGCGGACCGGCTCGGCCAGCACCAGCAGTCCGTCGGCCTCTTCCCGCACCGGCACCTGGTCGGCCCGGCAGCGCCGCACCGCCGCAGCGGCGACACCCGCGCGCGCCTGCCCGAGTTTGCGGTGCAGCCACACCGGTCCCGCCCACTGCCTGACCTGCGCGCCTTCCGCGACGACGGTGGGGTCGAGATCCTCGACGAGGGTCTCGATCAGCAGCCACTCCCCGGCAGGCATCGCCGCGATCAGTTCGGCGCCACGCCGCGTCCCGCGCGTGGCAGATCGAGGTCGAGGGGGATGCGCCCTTCCCGCAACTGCGTCTCGACTTCCTCGGCGGGCATGGGCCGGGCGATGAGGAAGCCCTGCGCGCGATAGCAACCGAGGCCGACCAGCGTCCTGGCCGCCATCGGAGTCTCGACGCCCTCGCCGACCACACCGAGCCCGAACGAGCCGGCCAGGCCGATGATCGACTTCACGATCGCCAGGTCGTCGTTGCTGTCGCCGAGCCGCTGCACGAAACCGCGGTCGATCTTCACCGCGTCGACCGGCAGCGCCTTGAGGTGCGACAGCGAGCTGTAGCCGGTGCCGAAGTCGTCGATGGCGATCTGCACGCCCATCCGCTTGAGCCCGCGCAGAGTGAGCCTGGTCCGCACGAGGTCCTGCACGACGACATGCTCGGTGATCTCGAGGCAGACCGAGCTGCCGTCGATCCCGAACAGGCGAAGGATGTCCTCGATGCGCTCGACGAAATCGGCGCTGACCAGCTGCACCGGCGACACATTGATCCGGATCACCACATTGGCGGCCAGCCCGCGGCGGCGCCAGTCGGCGAATTGCGAACAGGCCGAACGGATCACCCACCGGCCGAGTTCACCGGCCAGGTTGGTGGCCTCGGCCACCGAGACGAACGCGCCGGGCGGCAGCAGTCCGCGCGTCGGGTGCTGCCAGCGGACCAGCGCTTCCAGCGCCACGATCCGGCCGGTGCGCAGGTCGACCTCGGGTTGGTAGTGCAGCACCAGCGAGCCGTCGGACACCGCGCTGCGCAGGTTCAGCTCCACATCGTCCTGGAGTTCGAACTGCGCGCGCATGGCGTCGGTGAACACCGCGACCCCGTTGCCGCCACCGGATTTCGCCGACAGCAGGGCGTGGTCGGCGCGGCGCAGCACGTCCGACACCGAGGTCTCCCCCGGAATGCCCAGCGCCACACCGACACTCA
The DNA here is from genome assembly GCF_042720195.1 of Nocardia sp. NPDC058497. Classification (NCBI taxonomy): domain Bacteria; kingdom Bacillati; phylum Actinomycetota; class Actinomycetes; order Mycobacteriales; family Nocardiaceae; genus Nocardia; species Nocardia sp. NPDC058497. The sequence continues at coordinate 8,242 of NZ_JBHXMY010000064.1, forward strand.
CCCCGCGGCTGACCGACTCCTGGCCCACCGAGACCCGGCGGCCGATGAGCTGCTGGATCCTGGTCGCCTCGAGCTCGGCGGCCACCGCGTCCATCGGCGCCGCGGGCACGATGACGAACTCGTCGCCGCCGAGCCGCGCGATCATGTCGCCGGGCTCGAGGTTCTGTTTGAGCCTGCGGGCCAGCGTGCGGATGAAGTTGTCGCCCGCGCTGTGGCCGAGGAAGTCGTTGAGCGCCTTGAGCCGGTCCAGGTCGAGGAAGAAGGTGGCGATCGGGCCCGGTTCGCCCGGGCGCAGCCGCTCCTCCATGTATTCGAGCAGGGCGCGGCGGTTGGCCAGGCCGGTCAGGTCGTCGTGCAGGGCGATATAGCGCAGCTTCTCCTCGGCGACCACGCGGGCCTGCAACTGGGCGAACAGCGCGGCGATGGCCTTGAGGACATTGAGTTCGCGCTTGGACCAGGCGCGGTCGCCCATCTTCACGAAGCCGAGGACCCCGGTCGACTCGCCGCGCGAGACCAGCGGCACGCAGGCCATGGCCACCTCGGGAATGCCCGAGGACTTGCGGATCGTCTCCTGGTAGTCGGCGCTGTCGTGGCCGGGACGCACGATCAGCGGCTCGGTCGCGAATTCGAGGGCGCGGAAGACCGAGTCGGCGTGCTCGAACTCGACCGTGTGCAGCGGGTCGGGGTCGGGGACCTCGGGCCTGCGCGGCCATTCGGCAACCAGGACGGTCGCGCGCCGCGCCCGGTCGGTGTGGCGCAGATAGCTGACGTCGACGTCGAAGTGCTCGACAAGAGCGGCGAGCACCCGCTCGCTCGCCGCCACCATGGTCGTGGCGTCGACACCCATCAACTCGGAGGCGACCTGCGTCACCAGTGAGTCGAGCGTTTGCCGAGGCACGTTGTCTCCGATCCGCGCTATCCGTCGTTCCTACTGCCGGGCACCGGCAACCGTCGACTGCGAACGCTCGCAGCCGCGGCGTAGCTCAGACGAAGAACCAATGCCACGTTCTCATCCTCAGGGAGTCCCATCAGGTCCTGGAAACGCCTCTGAATGGTGGCAAGTGTATCTGTGAACTCGGGAGAAACGATGCGCAAATCCTCGCGTCGGTCGGCGTACAGGAACACCGGGGACACCGGCTGCACCGCCAGCCCCAGCAGTTGCGCCCGTAGCCACACTCTTTCCACCGCGGCACCGGCTCTCGCGTAGTCGGCCAGATCCGGGATACCCCCTGCACGAGCGCGGAAACCGATCGCCACCAGAGCCGAGCTGGCCCGCACCCGGTCGACGGTGGATTCCCCGAGCGCGGCGCCCGCCGACCACTCGCGCAGCCGGTCCATCACATCGGTGCGGCGGCCGACCTGAAGCTTGGCCAGTTCGTCCGGCGCGGGCTCGAGGGTGCGCACGTCGATGCCGGTGCGCAGATCCTCGCCGGGCCAGCGCAATTCGGCGTAGAGCTGGCCGTGCAGCTGGGGTGTGAGATAGCGGACCCGGTCGCTGGCGCCCAGCAGCGCGGCCGCCTCGGCCAGTGCGTCCGCGCCGGTGATCGCGTGCACGGTGGCGTCCTCGGCCGCGGCGGCGGTGCCGAGCGCGGGCACGACGGTCCCCGGTAGCGGGGTCGGCGCGCCGAGTCTGCGGTTGGTGTGCCGCTCCAGAGCGAGGGGATAGTCGGCGGCCAGATCGGGGTCGGTCCCCTCGTGCAGCGGCAGCCGGGCGAGCAAGGGCGTGGCCGGGTCGTCGACGAGCCATCGCGGCTCGCCGAGCAGGCCGTGGGCGGCCGCCGCGGCGCGGGCGTTGTGCACGGCCGCGCCGACCGCGACGGCACTGCCGCGCAGCCCGATGTCCATCGTGGTGGAGCCGGTGGGATCGAGGGTGATCTCGATCAGCCCCGGTTCGGCGCGTAATCGCCACGGCTGCGCATTGCCGCCCGATGGCGCGCGCTGGGCGCAGGCCAGGATCGCCGCGACGGGGTCGGCCGGTGGCGCGTCGGCGGGGGGCTCGGGCACGGCGTCGATGCCCTCGTCGAGGTAGCCGGGTTCGGCCAGCGAGTCCAGCGCCGCCTCGAGGTCGACGCGGGTCCGGCCGGAGGACAGCTTGGCGCCGAGCCCGATCCGGCGCACGGCCGCGGTCACGATGGCCGCGCCCAGCTGCACGTCACTGCCCAATTGCGGCCAGGTGGTGATGGTCTCGCCGACCTCGGCCAGGCTGGCGGCCATCCGCGAGGAGAGCTGGCCGGGATCGAGGATGCGCAGCACGTGCGGCGCCTTGGCCTTGGTGTCGAGGTCGGCCAGCTGGGCGCCGGTGGTCGCGCCGAGCAGGCCATGGAAGGGCTCGCGCCCGGGTTCGAGGTCGTAGCGTTCGACGTCGAACAGGCCGCGGTCGCTGGTGTCCATGAGCAGCGGGATGCGCCGCCTGCGCGCGGCCTCGCGGACCGCGAATTTGATGTCGAGCGAATCGCATTCCTCGACAACCACCGAGAGTCCGTCGAGGAACTCGTCGACCGTGTCGATCAGCACGCCCGTCTGCCAGATCTCGACCGGCAGATACGGATCGAGTTCGGCGATCCGGCGGGCGGTGACGACGGACTTGTTGACGCCGACATCGAACAACCCGCCCGGAACCCGGTTCAGATTCGACAGCTCGATGGCGTCGAAGTCGGCCAGCCGCAGCAGTCCGCACGCGCCTTCCAGCGCCAGCGTGTACGCGACCGAATGGCCGACGCTCTGCCCGACGACACCGACCGCCAGCTGCGCGAGGCGCTGCTGTTCGCCGCGGGTGAGCTTGTTGCGATTGCGATCGGTGCGGATCGCCCGGAACGCGGCGGGGCCGAGGATCGCGACGAGGGCGTGGCGCCACGGGTAGTAGACCCACCGTTCCTCGCCCGGATCGAGTCCGGGCGGCGGGCCGGTGAGCTCGGCCAGTTCGGCGCGCATCCCGGCGCGCAGGTCGTATCGGCGGATGCCTGCCGACCCGGCCAGCTGCCGCAAGGTTGCCGCGTCGGCGTGATCGGCCGGATCGAGCACAAAGGGGCGGTAGTCCGCCGTCTGCGGGTCCGGTTCGATCATCGGCGGGTCCGCACCACGAACCGCGTCATCGCGGGCCATCCGGCGCCACGGTGAACGCGCCGCAACCCCGCGTCGTTGCGCGCTGCTTCGACAGCCATCGTGTTCCTAGCTCCGTGCTACGCGCCCGCGCGCGGTCGGCGTCCTACCGATGCCGACTCGTGCAGTATCCGTCATCCGAATGGAATACACCAGGCGAGTGGCTAATTTTCCGGAAACCCGTTACGGCGGGTGAAGTATCCGCAGGTCAGAACGTGTGCTCAGAGTGATGGCGACAAGATCAAGACCGATCGGTTTGAATCTAGCTAATTCTTAGCTATCGGCCGTGATCGAAACGAACAATTCTACGGTGTCCGGGCCGTGCCAGACCTCGATCTCCTCGCGATAGGCGCGCGAGATCTCCGCCGACGCCGTCGCGTCGTCGACCTGGGCCCACACGTCCTCGACCGGATCGTGATAGTCGCCGTTGGGCGCGAACCGCGCGTAGATGCCCCGGGGCACCCGCACCATGAGGTCGCCGACCGGGACATCGTCCGGGCTCGCGTATTCCCGCGCCACCAGCGCGTTCCAGTTGCCCGCCGGGTCGGGGACGTAGACCGTGTGCAGCGGTTCACTCCCGCCGGGCCGGTCGCGCAGGCGGTCCTTGAGGAACTCGATCAGGTCGCTGTTGCTGACCTTGAAGCTCGGATGCACCCGCGGCACGACCAGGCCACCGTAGAGTGCGCTGCCGCGCACGACGATCGTGTAGGTCATCGCGGATCGACCGCCAGATACAGGTCGATCTTGTACGCGTGCGGGTAGCACTCGAAATCGCCGGTGAAGGTGCGCTTGATCTGGTTGTGCTCCTCGGCATAGGCGATCTGGGTCCACAGATCCGTCATCACCTGCGGAAAGTTACCGACCGAGGAGAAGCGCGCGTAGGTGCCGCGCGGCAGGCGGGCCGCCAGATGTCCGCGGGTCACCTGATCGAGCGAATCGCACTGGTAGCCGACGATCTGGGTGTTGTAGGTGCTCAGCTCACCGGTGTAGTCGGTGTAGGCGCTGGCCAGCGGACCGCCGAGGTCCTGGTGCAGGACAGCCGACCACGCGGCTTCGAGATCCCGGTCGCGCAGCTCTCCGAGGGCGCGCTTGGGACTGCGGACCGGTAGACCGGCCACCCATGTCTCGTCCCGCTCGACGATTTCGAACTGCATTGATGACTCTCTCGAAGGGTCGGCTCGGTCGCGCCATGCTACCAACTTCGAACCCGACAGCGGTGGCACACCGAGTTGTGCTTACCCCAACCTAACCACACCTGAGCTGGACAAACGTCCACCACCACGCCGTGAGATCCCCACGTATTGTCCGATTCACGTCTATGCCCTATGCTCCCGCGCTCGTGTGGATACGCGCGGCGTTCGAACCGCGAAAGCAAGTGGCGCAGTGGGCGATCATCGTCGTGATCGCGGTACTGGCCGGCTATCTCGCGGTCTTGCTCGGCGACCCGCGACACTTCTACACCGACGACACCGAGGCGCAATACGTGCCGATGTGGCAGCTGCTCGGTACCGAACTGCGGGCAGGCCGGTTCCCGGCGATGGTGCCGTGGGAATGGATGGCGGGCAACTACAGCCTCGAGGAGGCCGGGCTCTACAACCCGCCGCAGCTGCTGGTGTACCTGCTCGCGCCCTCGTTCGACAATCTCGCGTTGTACGCGACCGCGGTGAAGCTGGTGTTCTCCGCGATCGCGGCGCTCGGCGTGTTCCGAATCTGCCTGGCCTACGGCGCCCGCGCGCCCTGGGCGGCGGTGGCGGGCGTCGCGTTCCCGTTCAGCGGCTGGTTCCTGTTCTTCGACGAGGCCAGCTGGTTCACCTCGCACACCGGTACCGCCTGGCTCGTGCACGCCTGGGCCTCGGCCGTGCTGTACGCGCGGGGACGCACCGGGCCGATCCCGCTGTTCGTGTTCCTGTACCTGGCGCTGACCATCCAATACGCCTTCCCCGCCGTCGAATCCGGCCTGATGATCGCCGCCGTCGCCGCGGGCGAGTACCTGTATCAGCGCCGGTGGGCGCCGGTGCTGCGGCTGCTCACCGCGTCCGGGCTCGCGGTGCTCGGCGCGATGGTGGCCAACCTGCCGATCCTGCTGTCCTCGCAGGCCACCTGGCGCGGTGACGTCTCCACCATCCACAACGACCCGTTCCTGACCGTGCCGTGGTCGGAATCGCTCAATGCGAGCCTGCCCAGCACGGTGCCCGCGTTCACCGCCTGGTGGGGCCATGTACAGCCGTTGCCGATGGTCTATATCGCGTGGTTCGTGATCCCGGCGCTGGCCTTCATCGACTGGAAGGCCGCCGCGCGCGCCGCCGCCGACTGGAGCGGGATCGCGCTGTTCGCGGTCGCCGCGCTGATGTGGACGGCGGGACCGGGCGCGATCGGTCCGCTGCGCTGGCCCGCCAGGGTGCTGCCGATGCTGGCGATCGCGCTGTTGGTGCTGGTGTGCGTGCTGCTCAGCCGCTACGGCGTGTTCGCCGCGTCCCGGCGGCGGTACGCGGCGGCGGGCGCGCTGATCGGGTTGCTGTTCGTCCGATCGTTCTCCGCCGCGCCGAAACTCGTCGAGCGGCATGTGCTCGCGGTGGTCGTCGTGGTGGCGCTCGGCGCCGGTGTCGTCTGGCTGGCACGCACCCGCGGAGTCACCGCCGCCGCCGCGCTGACCATCGTCGCGACGTTCCCCATCGCCTACGCGCAGGTGGCCGCGGCGCCCGCGACGCCGTTGTCGTACGGGTTCCCCGAACGCCGCTCCGAGATGACCGCCGCGTTCCCCGATTTCGGCGGCCGCACGCTGCAGTTGGCCGACCGGATCATGGTGCGGGACGAGGAGCGCACCCTCGCGGGGACCTACGGTTCGATCGCGCTCGGCAGTTATGCCAAGAACCTCGGCCTGCAGTACGTCAACGGCTACACCCCCGTCGGGCACGCGGCGTTCGCCGGGTTGCTGTGCATGGCCTGGGACGGTGGTACCTGCCCTGACGCGTATCGCAGGGTGTTCGCGGTCGAGCCGTCGACCGAGACTCCCGTCGTCGATCTGATGCGGCTGGATCGTGTTGTCCTGCAACGTTCCCAGTACCCCGACGCGGGTGAGAAGCCTGCTCCGGCGGGCTGGAAGTTCGTCCACTACCCCGGTCACGAGCAGCAGATCTGGGTGCTCGAGCGGGTCAATCCGCTGCCCTCCCCCGGCGACCTCATCGCGCACGAGTCGGGTGTGCACGCGACCGTGATGCCGGAGGCGGGCCTGACCAATCGGGCCACCGTGTCCTCCGGAACCGGCGGCCGGATCGTGCTGTCCCGCTTGGCCTGGCCGGGTTACACCGCCATGCTCGGCGACCGCGAGATTCCCACCAGGGCGGTCGCGGGCACGTTCCTCGCCGTCGATATCCCGCCGGGCACCAAGAACGCGCAGCTCACCGTCACCTGGCGGCCGCCGGGTCTGTCGATCAGCCTCACCAGCGCGCTGCTGGCGCTGATCGGCATCGGGGTCCTGCAGTGGTGGTTCCGGCGGGGCAAGCGCGACTACGAGATCGCGCCCGAACCCGTGGTGGCCCCGCCGGCGCCGGCCGGGCAACCGGCCGCCGTGGAGGCCTGAGCTCAGGCGGCCCCGATGGCGGCGGCCAGGTGCGGCCAGGCCTCGTGCAGGTCGGTCTCGAACTGGCCCCATGTGTGCGCGCCGGTCGGCCGGTGAACGTAGGTGGCGGGGATGCCGAGCTGAGCCAGGCGGTTCGCGAAGGCGGCCGTGCACGCCCCGGCGATCGCTTCGACCGGCGGCATAGGCATCCCCCGGTCGGTCCTGCCGGGCAGGCCGGTGGCGGCCGACAGGAAGATCGTCTTGCCCGCGAGCCCGCCCGCGTTGGCGAAGACATCGTGTTCGCGCCACGCCGCGCTGCCTGGCACGCCCCACATGTTGCCCGGATTGCCGCCGCCGCGGACGGCTTGGGCGCTGGCCATGCCGATCCCGAACGGGTCCGCCGCCCACGGGCAACCGCTGAACGCGGCGACGGCGGAGAATCGGGAACCGCCGCGGATGGTCAGATCCAGCGCCGAGGCCGCGCTCATCGACACGCCGGCGATGGCATTGCGTCCGCTCGCGCCGAGCACGCTATCGATCACGCCCGGCAGTTCGTCGGTCAGGTAGGTCTCCCAGCGCACCCGGCCGACAGTGGGATCGTCGGCGATCCAGTCGGTGTACAGCGTGAACGCGCCGCCGACCGGCATGACCACGTTGACGTGCTTGTCGGCGAAGAACCGCTGCACATCGGTGTCGTCCCACCAGGAGATCCCGTCGGAACCGCCGCCAACGCCGGTCAGCAGGTACAGCGTCGGCGCTCCCGGACTCGCCGCCTTGATCACCCGGTTCTGAATCATCCGACCCATCGCGGGTGAGTACACATCGAATTGGACGGCCCGCTCACCGAGCGGCGCCTCCCCCCGCACATGGGCCCCCGTTGTTTCGGCCTTCGCCTGGACACCGCCCAGCGAGGCGACAATCGCGCACACCACAGCAAGCCACACTCTCGATGTAGTCACCGATCCGGTATACCCCTTCGGGTCGGCGCAGACACTCAGCCACGCCCGACCCGGCGACTCCTTTCCGGCAACGATTCACCGAGAGTGATCAGGCTCACCATCGGTTGAATCGGCGGGTGAGAAGCCCATCCGACCTGCGCGTTTCCATCATGCCGGTGCGGCGGTCGCGGCGAAAACAAGATGATTTGTGTCGGTGGGGAGCGGAATACTGGCCCGCGCCCGATGAGTTGGACCGACGGAATCCGTCTTCTCTCTCGTGGTGCCGGGACACAGTCGACTCGGCCTCGGGCCACCGCTCGCCCTGCCGACCCGCTGCCCCTGGAGGTACCCCGATGCCAGCCGAACTATCCCCGCCGATGACGAAAGGCCGGACACCGACCGTCATCCGGGTGCTGGTGCTCGCGACCTTCGTCGTCATCCTCAATGAAACCATCATGATCAACGCGATCCCGCGGCTGATGAGCGATCTGCACGTCACCGAGGTCGCCGCGCAGTGGGTTTCGACCGCGTTCATGCTGACGATGGCCGCGATCATCCCGACCACCGGCTGGTTCCTGCAGCGGGTCACGACCCGCCAGGCCTACGCGGTCGCGATGGGCGTCTTCATCGCCGGCACCGTGCTCTCGGCGCTCGCGCCGACGTTCGCGGTGCTGCTGATCGGCCGTATCATCCAGGCGGGTGGCACCGCGGTGATGATGCCGTTGCTGATGACCACCCTCATGACCGTCGTAGCGGAGCAGGACCGCGGCCGGGTGATGGGCAACGTCACGCTGGCCATCTCGGTGGCGCCCGCCATGGGCCCGGTCATCTCCGGCCTGATCCTGCAGATCAGCATCCCGGCGCTCGACTCGTGGCGGTTGCTGTTCGTGGTGATGCTGCCGATCGCCGGTGTGGTCACCTGGCTGGGTCTGCGGCAGCTCGAGAACGTCGGTGAACCGCAGCCGGGTGTGCTCGACATTCCCAGCGTGTTCCTGGCGGCCATCGGCTTCGGTGGACTCGTGTTCGGTCTGAGCAAGTTCCACAGCGGCAGCTACACCGTCCCGGCGCTGATCGTGGCCGGTGGCGTCGCCCTGATCGCCGCGTTCGCGCTGCGTCAGGTCCAGCTGCAGCGCGACGGCACCCCGCTGCTGGACCTGCGGGTGCTGCTGTCGGGCACCTACGCCAAGGCGCTGGTCCTGATGGCCATCGCGTTCCTGGCGATGATGGGTTCGATGATCCTGCTGCCGCTGTACCTGCAGAATCTGCGGCACCTGAGCCCGCTGGAGACCGGGCTGCTGGTGATGCCGGGTGGTCTGGCGATGGGTCTGCTCGGCCCGACCGTCGGTCGCCTGTTCGACAAGTTCGGCGGCCGCGCGCTGGTGATCCCCGGCTCGATCGGCATCGCCGTCTCGCTGGCCGGCTTCACCCAGATCTCGCTGACCATGCCGTACTGGCAGCTGCTGGGCCTGCACGTCCTGCTGATGGTCTCGCTGGCCGCCGCGTTCACCCCGGTGTTCACCCTCGGCCTCGGCGCCCTGCCGATGCACCTGTACTCGCACGGCAGCTCGATGCTCGGCACCCTGCAGCAGGTGGCGGCCGCCTTCGGCACCGCCCTGGTCGTCACGGTCATGTCGGCCCGCAGCACCTCGCTCATCGCCGACGGCACCGACCCGACCACCGCCACCCTCGACGGCATGCGCCTGGCCTTCCTGGTCTCGGCAGCCCTGGCACTGGTCGTCATCGCCATGGCGGTCCTGCTGCCGAACCGCTCCGGCAACCCGCACGGCGCGCACGCTCCGGAACAGTCCGACGAACCCGAATCACCGGAGCTCGTCAAGAGCTGACAACCCCCGCGAAAACTGCCACCCCCGGTCGTATCGGATACGAC
>NZ_JBHXMY010000065.1:0-17702 GCF_042720195.1 Nocardia sp. NPDC058497
GGTCGAAGATCTGGCCGAGAGCGAGCGGTACTTCGACCAGCAGATCGCCAGGCGCACCGACGAACCGGGCGACGATGTGCTCACCACGCTGGTGACGGGTGGCGAGCTCACCCACCGCGAGCAGGTGGCCAACGCGGCCCTGCTGCTGGACGCCGGATTCTTGACGACGGTGAACATGCTCGGCAACGGAATCGCCCTGCTGACAAGACATCCGGAACAGCTGGAAATGCTGATGGCGCGGCCGGAGCTGTGGCCGGGCGCGGTCGAGGAAATCCTGCGCTACGACGGTCCTATCCGGATCACGGGCCGCATCGCGAACTGTGACATCGACATCGCCGATCAGCACGTCGAACACGGTTCCCTTGTCCTGCTGTTGCTGGCGGGCGCCAACAAGGACCCCACTGTCTTCCCCGATCCCGAACGATTCGATGTGACCAGAGCCAATGCCGCGGAACATCTCTCGTTCAGCAGCGGGGTGCACAGCTGCCTGGGATCCAGCCTCGCCCGGCTGGAAGGCACCATCGCGCTGCCGGCGCTCTTCGAGCGGTACCCGGACCTGCACCTGGACGGCCCGCCGATCCCGCGTGGCCTGGTGAACCTGAACAGCTACCGCTCCATGCCCGCCACGCTCTATGCCGCCTAGCTGTTGCCGATCACCCCAGCGGCATCTCACCGCGGATCATCACCACGATCCCGACCGCTGACAGCACCCCGAGCACCGCGCCGACCGCCAACCCGGCCCCGGTGCCCGCAGGGTGCCGCACACAGAATCTCCACAATTGACGACGCAACCCTCCACACCCGCTCGCTAGGGTCTGACCATGGAATTCAGTGGGGGCGGGACAGGACAGCCCGCGCGGCGGGTCCTCGGCGTCGACGACGAGGTGACGATCGCCGAGTCGGTCGCGGCGCGGTTGCGGGCCGAGGGGTTCACGGTCGACCTGGCGCATGACGGTCCGGGTGCGGTGGCCGCGGCTGCCGCGGGGGAGCCCGATCTGGTGGTGCTCGATGTGATGCTGCCCGGGTTCGACGGGTTCGAGGTGTGCCGGCGCATCCAGGCCGATCGGCATGTCCCGGTGCTCATGCTCACCGCGCGCACCGACGAGACCGACCAGCTGGTCGGGCTGGGTGTCGGCGCCGACGACTACCTCACGAAACCGTTCTCGATGCGGGTGCTGGCCGCCCGCGTGCACGCCCTGCTGCGGCGGGTCGAGCGGGCCGCCGAGCGCGGTGACAGCACGATCGTCGTCGGTGATCTGCGCATCGACCTCGACGAACGGCGGGTCTGGCGCGGCGCCACCGAGGCCAGGCTGACGCCGCTGGAGTTCGATCTGCTCACCCGTCTCGCGCAACGGCCGCGGGCGGTGCTGGCCAGGGAGCGGCTGCTCGAGGACATCTGGGACTGGTCGGACGCGTCGGGCACCCGCGCGGTCGACAGCCACATCAAAGCGTTGCGCCGCAAACTCGGCGCCGATCTGATCCGCACCGTGCACGGTGTCGGCTACGCCTTGGACGCGCGATGAGCGAGTTGCCTGCCGAGGCGCCGCGCAGCTTCCTCGACCGGGTCGCCGACCGGATGCCGCGACCGCTGGATCCGCTGCGCTCGATCAAGCTGAAGCTGGCCGTGCTCATGGTCTGTTCCGGTGCGGTCGCGTTCGCCTACTTCTGGTTGCGGATCGGCTGGCTGCCGACCTTCACCACGCTCACCGCCATGATCATCGCGCTGGTCACCTCGCAGTTCCTCGCGCACGGCATCACCCGCCCGCTGCGGGAGATGACCGCGGCCGCACGGCGAATGGCACACGGCGACTACAGCTTCCGGGTCAGGGCCAGCTCCCGCGACGAGGTGGGCCAGCTGGCGACCGCGTTCAACCAGATGGCGGCGGATCTGGCCGCGGCCGACCGGCAGCGCCGCGACCTCATCGCCAATGTCTCCCACGAATTGCGGACGCCGGTGACGGCGCTGCACGCGGTGCTGGAGAACATCGTCGACGGGATCAGCGAACCCGATCCGGCGACCCTGCGCACCGCGCTGGCCCAGACCGAACGGCTCGGCCTGCTCGTGTCCGAACTGCTCGATCTGTCCAGTATCGAGGCGGGCGCCTTCACGCTGGACCGCGAAAACCTGCCGCTCGCACCGCTGTTGGCGGAGGTGATCGCCGAGGCCGAGGTGATGACGGCCGCGCTCGGTCGCGGTGTCCGCTTCACCACCTCGATCGAGCCGGCCGAGGCCACCGTGCACGCCGACCGGGCGCGGCTGCATCAGGTGCTGTTCAACCTGCTCGACAATGCCGCCCGGCACGGCCCGGCGGGCGGTGAGGTCCGGGTCTGGGCGCACACCGTGCCGGGAGCGACCGTGCTCGAGATCTCCGACGACGGTCCCGGCATCCCGGAAGCCGACCGCGCCACCGTCTTCGACCGTTTCACCCGCGGCGGCCGCACCGACGGCGGCGGCACCGGCCTCGGCCTCGCCATCGCCCGCTGGGTGATCGACCTGCACGGCGGCACCATCGCCGTCGCCGACCCCGGCTCCCGCATCCGCGTCGTCCTGCCCACCGACTGACCCGACCACATCCCGACACCCCATCCCGGACCTCAGGTCCCGGGACGATCCAGCACACCCATGTGAGGGGACATCATGACCGAAAAGCCCACGACCCCGCGAACACCCGACGGACCGGAAACCGCAGTCACCGTCGCCGACAAGCCGAGTTCCGGCACGACATCGCCTGCGGGACAAGGCAGTACCGATACACCACAGCCGTGGACCGCGGGCTGGCAGGCCGCCGCCGCGATGCCCCCGGTACGCCCCATGCCGCCCCTATCCCCGCCACCACCCCCGGTTCCGCAGCGCTGGCAGCGTGTCGCCCGACCTGCCGGTGTCCTCCCTGCTGCCGCCGTTGCCGGAATCGTCGGCGCGACAGTAATACCGGTGGACCGCCCTGGCATCGGCTGGCTCTTGGCCGGTGGCGTCATCACCGGCGCACTGTGCGTCGTCGACTACCGCGCCCGGTCCCGCAACACCGTCAGCGGCGATGCGGCGGAATCGGCCGCCGAAACAACGAAACACGCTGCGGGAGAGACGGGCTCGCACCCTTCGGCGATGCAGGTGACAGTCGTCGATTCTGCACATCAGAGCGCGGCAGCCGGATCGTCGACGAAGCCGGTCGCGGCGGGTACCGAAAGGACTCTCGCAAAGGCCGCCACGCCGGAAACGCCTGCCTCCACGGGGAACTCGCAGTCGGCCGACAGCCCAGCGGTAGGTCAGTCCGCCATCACGGCGACCGATCCAGCGGACTCACCTGCTGCCGCTGAACCGGCAACACCCGGAAGCGACACGCGTGCAGCTGTGGAGACCGGGACGACAGGTGCGGCCACCGCGGAGGTTCAGGCCGCCGCGCAGAAGCCCGCCAGCAACGCTCAGGATGCCGCGTCGACATCGGCTGTCGAGGGGTCAGCCGATTCGGAAGCGGACTCTGTCCCGAGCACCGGCGAAGACCAGGTGGCAGTGGACGCGGCCGACACCGATCAGCCCGCAGAGGTCGACAAGGATTCGACTGCCGCGGGGCCGGACAGCTCTTCACCCGCGGTAGCAGCAAGTCACACCTCGTCTCCAGAAGCCGGGAAGTCGTCGCCCGCAACACCGCCCGACGACTCCTCGCGCACCGTGGCGCCCGATGACACCTCGCCCGGAGCAACGGTCCGGAAGCAGGGCGCTGACAACACCTCGGGCCGGGGCAATGCGCCGAGTGCCGATCCTGTCACCGCCCGTGATCGCCTGTGGTGGACCATTGCCGCACTCGCACTCCTCGGGGTCGGCACGGTCCGCGCTGCCGGGTGGCTGTTCGTGCTGTGTGTGCTGGCGGCGTGTGTCGCGGGTTCGCTGGCGGTGTTGGGGCGGCGGACCTCGCGGGGCATCGTGCACGACATGATCGCGGTGCCGTTGGCGTCGTTCGGTGCTGTGCCGTGGGCGTTTTCGGGTTTGCGGGAGGCGCGGCCCGCGGAGCTGTCGAGTGTGCGGCGGTATGGGGTGTCGGTCGCGGCGACGGTGGCGTTGCTGGTGGTGTTCGTGCCGCTGCTGGGTGGGGCGGATGCGACGTTCGCCGACCTGCTGAGTGGGTTGGTGCCCACCGTGGACGCGGCGACCGCCTGGCAGTGGATTCTGCTGTTCGGTGTGGTCGCCGTGGGTGCGCTCGGCGCGCTGTATCTGCTCGCCGGTCCGCCTGCCGCGGCGGCGGCCTCACCGCGGCCCGCGCGGTTGTGGTCGCGGAGTGAGTGGGTGCTGCCGGTCGGTGCGCTGACCGTGCTGTTCGCGGTGTTCGTCGGTGCCCAGTTCGTCGCGCTGTTCGGCGGTGACGACTATGTGCAGCGGACCGCGGGCCTGACCTACGCCGAGTACGCGCGCAGCGGGTTCTGGCAGTTGTCGGCGGTGAGCATCCTGACGCTGGCGGTGATCCTGGCGGTGCTGCGCTGGTCCTCGCACGAGACGGCCGCCGACCGGCGCTGGCTGCGGATTCTGCTGAGCGCGGTGAGCGTGCTGGCGCTGGTGATCGTCGGGTCGGCGCTCGCGCGGATGTGGACCTATCAGCAGGCGTACGGGTTCACGGTGCTGCGCCTGCTGGTGGAGGTGTGTGAGCTGTGGGTGGGCGTCGTGTACGTCCTGGTGCTGGTCGCGATCGCCCGGTTGCGGTGGAGCTGGGTGCCACGCGCCGCGGTCGGTACCGCGCTCGCCACGCTCATCGCGCTGGCGATCCTCAATCCGGAACATCTTGTCGCCGAACGGAATATCGATCGCTGGGAGCATGGCAAGCGCCTCGACACCGCCTATCTGAGCGACCTCTCCCCCGACATCATTCCCGCGCTGACGCAGCTGCCGCCCGAGCTCCGTACCGAGATCGAGGACCCCATCCGCGCCGACCTCGACGACGACCACTGGTGGTCCTGGAACTTCTCGCGCAGTTCCGCCCGCTGACCGCTACGACGACGGGGTGCTCCGGGACAGTCCGCTGGCCCGGAGCACTCGCCGTCCGATGGCGCGGATCGACTCCTCGGTGCCGATGATGCGCACGTGGACCCGGGCGCGGGTGATGGCGGTGTAGAGCAATTCCCTGGTCAGCAGCGTGGATTCGGGTTCGGGCAGGACCACCGAGACGGTGTCGTACTGGCTGCCCTGGCTGCGGTGGATGGTCATCGCGAACACGGTGACCACCGCGGGGAACTGGGTCGGGTGCACCAGGTACGGTTCGCTGCCGCGCTGCAGTGCCGCGCGCAGGGAACCGTCGGGGCGGCGCACGATCACCCCGGTGTCGCCGTTGTAGATGCGTGCCTCGTGGTCGTTGGCGGTGACCAGCAGTGGCTGGCCGGGGTACCAGACCGATTGCGGCCCTTCAGGTCCCGCGCCACCTGCCGCGGCCCAGTCCGCGGCCATCCGGTCCCAGCGCTCCACACCGAACGGACCCTGCCGGTGGGCGCACAGCAGTCGATGCGATTCCAGGGCGGTGAGGGCGCGGACCGCGTTGCCCGCATTCGCGGCCTCGGTGACGGCGAGGGCGGCGGTGGTCACGTCCGCGCGCACCGCGGCGGTGTCGTCGGGCGCGCACAGCGAGACATCGTCTCCGCCTGCCCGCAAAATCGCCAACGCGGCATCCGCGTCACCCGCGCGCACGGCGACGGCCAGGTCCGCGATCCGGCCGCCGAAGCGCCTGCCCCGCGTCAGCCGCACGATGCCACCGCGCAGGCGGCGCTGTTCCAGTGCACTGAGCGACTCTGTATCCGACTGCGCTCCAGACAGATTCGTCGACGAGCCCGTCCAGCGCGACGACTCGCCCTCGCTGTCCGACCCCGCAGCCAGCCGGCCTTCCGTCGCGGGCAGACCCGAGACCCCAGGCGTCCGGTGTTCCGTTGCGGGCGAACCCGCTACCGCCTGCTCGTTCGCGTCGGCTCCCGTCCGAGGCTGCGCCCCCAGCGTCGAATCGGAGTGCAGCAACTCCCGCAGCGCGGGATTCGGCGCACCGCTGATCGGCCCGGCGACCAGATCCGCCAGCACCGCACCGGCGTCGACGGAAGCCAGCTGGTCAGGATCACCTACCAATATGAGCCGGGTATCGGGCCGAAGTGCGGAGAACAAGTGGCTCATCATGGTGAGCGACACCATCGATGTCTCGTCGACCACCACCACGTCGTACGGCAGCCGGTTGTGTTCGTGGTGCCGGAATCGCGTGGTGCGTCCCCGCTGCCAGCCGAGCAGGCGATGCAGGGTCGCGGCGGTCAGCTCGGGCAGTCCGAGCTCGGCGGCCTGCTCGCGCACCGCTTCCTGGAGTCGCGCGGCGGCCTTGCCGGTCGGCGCGGCGAGCGCGATGCGCAGGGCGGGCAGTTTCGGGGTGGCACGACGATGCGCGGTGAGCAAGGCGAGGATCCGCGCGATCGTGTGGGTCTTGCCGGTGCCGGGGCCACCTGCGACGACGGTGGTCCAGTGAGTGGCGGCGAGGGCGGCCGCCAGCTGCTGCCGGTCGGGGCCCTCACCGAGCGGGTCGGCGAAGAGCCGGTCGAGCTCCGCGCGCACCAGTTCGGTGTCGATCTCGGGGTGATCGGCACTGCGCTCGGTGAGCACCCGCCGCAGCGTCTGCTCCTGCTGGTAGTACCGGTCGAGATAGAGCAGCGCGCCACCCTCGGCGTCGGCTTCGACGATCCGCAACGGCCGCAACGGCCCGGCTTGCCCACCACAGATCAGCGGACTGCGCCGCAATGCCGCGAGCACACGATCGGTGTCCGGCCACGGTAGCGTCGCCGGATCGATTCCCGTTGCGGTGTCGCGGCTTTCGTCGGCATCGATGCCGATCTCCCGCATCCGCGCCAGCTCCAGGCACACCGACCCCGACCGCACCGCACGGACAGCCAGCGCCGCCACGAACAACACGTCCTCGTCGTCCTCACGACCCATCCGCCCCAGCCGCACCGCGACATGCACATCAGCGGCGGAGAGCACTCCGGCCTCGTTGAAGACACGCAGGAGCCCGGTTCCCCGCTGCGCCACTTGGATAGACGTCATCGCGCCCCTCCAGCAAGCAGATCCGACAGTGCGATAACGAGTTCGGCGGGTGGATGCCAATCGAAGATTCCGTGGCCGGGCGGTGTGGCGGGGCCGATCATGCCGCGCACGAACAGGTAGCGGGCACCGCCGAGGTGGCGGGCCGGGTCGTAACCCGGCAGCCGCCAGCGCAGGTAGCGGTGCAGCGCTACCGCGTACAGGAGGGCCTGCAGCGGATAGTGGGAGCGGATCATCTCCGTCACCATGTGTTCGCGGCGGTAGTGCTCGACGGTGAGGTCACCGGTGCCGAGCCGGTTCGTCTTGTAGTCGACGATGAGGTAGCGGTGCTCGCCCGTGGCGTCGGGTACGCGCAGCACGGCGTCGATGCTGCCGGTGAGGTAGCCGCGCAGCACGGTGTCGGGCAGGGCCGCCAGGTGGTCGGCGTAGCCGGACAGCACGTCGTCGGCGGGCAGGTGGGTGCGCAGCAGGTCGGCGATCGCGTGCATGCCCGCCGACCGGGCACCGGGGGTGTCACCGCCGCCGAGCGGGAGCTCGAATTCCAGCTCGCACAGTCGATCACGGGTCGCGATCGAAGCGAGCGAGCCGAAATCGGCTGGGGTGTACAGGACTTCGAGTAGAGAGGTGGACAGCAGGTCGACGTCGAGTTCGGCCATGGTGTGCTCGACCGCTTCCACACAGCGGGTGTGGACCTCGGCGGCGAGGTCCGGCGCCGACGTGTCGACCGTTTCGAGCACTCCGTGCACGAGCGTGCCGAACTCGGCGCCGTAGGGCAGGGCATTCATCAGGGACGGCACGCCCGTACCGCCGGTGGGGGCATCGACGGGAGCCTCGGCCGGTTCGTCGTCGGGGCCAGGCCCGTCTTCGGGCTCTTCCTCGGTGACGCCGGCGATGTCGTGGGCGCCCGCCGTGAGCGCGGAGTACGAGGTCCGGCGCCACTGCTGGTCGAGTACTCGCGTGAAACCGGCCGCGGCCAGCTCACCGGTCGGCAGTTCGGTGCGGACCCGCCGTGGCGCGACATTCTCGGGACGGTCGACGGCGGTCACCGAGATCACCTCGGTCGCGGGGGCGGCCCACTCGGAGATCCGTTGCACCGCTGCGGTATCCGCGGGAATCTCCGCCCGCCGCGGTACCTGCGCCGATCCCGGCCGTCTGCCGAGGATCATCCGGTGCAGGGGCGCCGCGCCGGTGGTGACCGCGGGCGCCCACCAGGCGACGACCTGGCACATGGCGCGGGTCAGCGCGACATACAGCAGCCGCAGCTCCTCCCCCGATTCCTCGGCCTCGCAACGCATGTGGCGCTCACTGTAGCCGGGCGCCTCCTTGCCGCCGATATCGAGGACGCGGGTGCCGTTGTCGTCGTGGAACAGCAGCGTCGCCGGGTACGGGTTCTTGGCGCTGTCCCACGCGAAAGGCAGGTAGACGATGGGGAATTCGAGGCCCTTGCTGGCGTGCACGGTCGCGATCTGCACGGCCGCAGCGTCCCGGTCCAGGCGCCTGCTGCGGCCGCTGATGCTGCCCGCCTCCGGATCGCGCACCCGATCGGCGAGCCAGCGGGTCAACGCGGTCAGACCGAGCCCCTCGGCGAGGGCGACCTCGTCGAGCAGCTGGGCGATGTGACGCAGGTCGGTCAGTTCGCGTTCGCCGTTCTCCACCGCCAGCAGGCGCGGCGCGAGATCGGTTTCGGTGGCCAGTTTGTCGAAGACCGCGGCGAACCCCGCGCGCCCGAACAGCCGCGCCGCCTCCCGCAACTGGGTGGACACCCGGCCCACGAGATCGGCTCCCCCGGCGTCGATCTCGGCGACGGTCACGCCCAGGATCGGCGTGCACGCGGCCAGTCGCACCCGGTCACCGCGATGCGGCTGCTCCAGCGCCCGCAGCACCCACAGCCAGTCGGTGGCGGCCACCGTCGCGAAAACGCTGGTGCCACCGGCCAGGACGGACGCGACACCGACCCGGTCCAAGGCGGCCCGTACCACGTCGATCTGGGTGCGGGTGCGCACCAGGACCGCGATATCGCCCGGCCCGATCTGCCTGCGCACCCGCCCGTCGCCGACCTCGGTGAGCGAATGATCCACGCCCCGTTCGGGTTTGGCCTCGATCATCGCCCCGGACTCGAGCAACGTCACGATGTCGGCGGCCAGGTCGTCGGCTACCTTCGCCCGCTGCCTGCCGACCGAGGGGAACCCCGACCGATTGCGTGGCCCTGCCCCGGTGCGCGGCAGCACCCGCAGCCGCAGCGG
Organism: Nocardia sp. NPDC058497; assembly: GCF_042720195.1. Classification (NCBI taxonomy): domain Bacteria; kingdom Bacillati; phylum Actinomycetota; class Actinomycetes; order Mycobacteriales; family Nocardiaceae; genus Nocardia; species Nocardia sp. NPDC058497. Next base: position 9,289 of record NZ_JBHXMY010000065.1, read on the forward strand.
CGTGATCACCTCGGGGTCGCCGTGCAGCCGGGTCGCGGGCCGGGTGGGCGTGACGGGATAGACGCTGATCTCGGGGTGGCCCAATTCCGCACCGCCGCACAGATGGTCGACGGCGCGCAGCAGACCCGCGTCGCTGCGCCAGTTGCGGGTGAGTTCGCCGCGCTGCTCGGCGAGGGCGACGGCGTCGAGGTAGCTGAGCACCTCCGCGCCGCGGAAGGCGTAGATGGCCTGTTTCGGGTCGCCGACCAGGACGAGGGTGGCGTGGCCGTGGAAGGCCAGGCGCAGGATGTCCCACTGCAGCGGGTCGGTGTCCTGGAACTCGTCGACCAGCGCCACCCGGTACCGCTGCCGGATCCGCGCGCAGGCCCGCGGGCCGTGGTCCGGGTCGGCGAGGACCTCGTGCAGCAGGACCAGCAGATCGTCGAAATCGCGCAGTCCCGCACGGCGTTTGCGGCGTTCGGTTTCGGCGCGGACCGCCGTCGCGAAGGCGACCCGCTCCCCGGCCGCGCCGTCGGTGCGTGGCGCGAGGTCGGCGTGCCGGTCGTGCACGGCGGCCAGGGCGAGGGTGTGTGCCTCGCGGAGGGTGAACGGCGCCCGGTCACGGGCGTAGCGCGCCAGGTAGAGGTCGTCGGCGACGGTGGCGACGAGTTCGTCGACCGATTCCACCAGCCGGGCGCCCGGATCGTGCTCGCCCGCCAGGCCGAGTTCGTCGAGCATGCGCTGGCAGAACGAGTGCGTGGTGGCGATGGTGCCCGCGTCGAAATCGGCCAGGGCCGTGAGCAATCGGTGCCTGCGCAGCCGCAGCGTCGCCGGGTCGGTGTCGGCCAGTGCGCGCACCAGCTCGTCCGGGTGGGCGCGCGCGATGTCCTGGTCGGCCAGGGCGGCGGCGACGGTGACGAAGCGGTCCCGTGTCCGTTCGCGCAGTTCCTGGGTGGCGGCGCGGCTGAAGGTCACCAGCAGCAGTTCGGTGATGCCGATCCCCGCCTCGGCGACATAGCGGACGGCGAGCCCGACGATGGCGTGTGTCTTGCCCGTGCCCGCGCTGGCCTCGAGCACGGTGGTGCCCTCGGGCAGCGCGCCCGCGGCGTCGAAGGCGGCGGGTGCCGACATCGTCCCGGTCATGGCTGTCCCTGGCTCTCGGCGGCGAGCAGCGGCGCCCACCAGCTGCGCGCGATCGCGCCGAAGCGGGTGCTCTCCGCTTCGCCCGCCCGCGCGGATTCGGCGGCGAGCTGGGCGAAGCGGGGTGCGCGGCCCCACACGTAGCGCAGGTAGCGGTCGGTGTGGTCGCCGAATTTGTCGGGGCCGTTGGGTCCGCCGTCGAAGGCGTGTTCGGCGGCGAGCAGGGCGTCGGCGACGCTGTCACCGCGGAAGCGGCGCTCGGCGTAGGCGGCGGTCGCGGAAGGCGCGACCGGCAGCGGTTCACACAGCCCCTCGTCACGCAGGCGGACCAGGTCGCGCAGCGCGGCCAGCGCGGTGGGAGCCTCGGGCGCCACGATCACCGAGCGGGCGACCGGCCTGCTGCGGAACTGGCCGCGGCCGGTGCTGATCGCCCGCCACGACCTGTCCTCGGTCGCGGCGAGGGCGAGCAGCGAAACCCACGCCGCCAAACGGTGTTTGGGTGCAAGCCGGGAGTAGGTGGTGCGCACCAGCGTCTCGCCACGCACCTCGGGGACGGTCCCAGCGAGGGTGCGGCCGTTGCCGAGGTCGATGGCGATGTCGACGGCACGCGGGGACGCTTCGTAGTCGGGCAGTGCGGTGCGCACGAGGGTGTCGACGGTGCCCTCCACCTCGTCGAGAACCGCGGCGCCGAAACTGAACGGCGGCAACGTCCCTCGCCGCCATTCAGCGGCGCGCAGACCGGCGGGGTCGGCGCCGGTGAGCCGCGCCGTCAGCATTCGTTCGCCCAGATCCCATTTCGCCAGGCCGTCGAGTTCGATCGGCAGCTGATCGGCGATGTCCTCGGCCTCCTCGGGCACCCGCAGCCCGAGCCGCTGCCACAGGAACGCGCGCACCGGATGTTCGGCGAACGAGATGAGTTCCGCCAGGGCGACATCCGCGAGTGGGGCAGGCGGCAGCGGCGCGGTCAGCAGCGGCGGGCGCGGCTGGGACGGGCGCGCGGCGGCACGCGCACCGGCCAGGGCGACGGTGTCGAAACTGTGCGGACGGTCGGGGGCGAAATTGCGACGGTCGAAGGACTGCAAGGGATGCCGGACATGCACCGCGTCCATCGCCGCCCGGCCCACATGGGCGGTGAGGACGTCGAGCAGCTCGGCCACCGGCACCGCGGGTGGGCGCGCAGCGCCGGTGACCGGGTCGGCGCCGGTGTGCAGGATCAGCAGCTTCTCCCCCGCCGCCATGATCGCGTCGAGCAGCAGCTGGCGGTCCTCGCTGCGGGCATCGCGCTCGCCGACCAGCGGGTCGCGGGCCAGCAGGTCGTCGCCGTCGACGGTGCCGGGGCGAGGGAAGACGTCGTCGTCGAGTCCGAGCAGGAACACGACCCTGTGCGGTACCGACCGCATCGGGACCAGCGTGCACACGGTGAGTTCGCCGGTGCGGAAGTTGGCGCGGCCCGGCCCGCCCGCCAGGCGCCCGGTCAGCAGCACCGCGACATCGGCCAGCCGCAGGGGCGTGACACCGGCATGCTCGGTGGCGGCGACGATCTCGCGGCGCGCCTCGGTCCGGATCCAGGAGTGCGCGTCCGGCACGTCGGTGAGCAGGTCGACCGCGCGCAGCAGCACCGCCGTCCACTCCGCGGCAGGTCGCGGGCCGCGCAGATCGCGCAGGCAGACGGCGAGCCGGTCGACGAATTCGGCGAACCGGCCCGCCAGGTCGACATCGTTGGAGTCGACGTCGTCGAGCGGCAAGGCCAGATCCAGCCAGTCGTCACCGGACTCGTCGGCGGTGACACCGAGCAGGATCCGGTCGACGGCGGCATTGAGGGTGTTCTGCGCGAAGTCGGCGAGGCCGAACGCCTCGCGCTGCCGCTGCCCGATCCCCCAGCGGGCGCCCGACTCGGCCGCCCATTCGCGCAGCCGCTCGATGTCGTCGTCGTCGAACCCACAGCGGCGGCGCACGGTCTCGCTCGCCGCCAGGTCCAGCACCTGCGTCACAGTGACGCGTCCGTCGGCCAGTTCCAGCAGCTCTATGACGACGGCGAGCATCGGGTTGGTGACGGCCCGCCCGCGATCGGCGAGCCGGACCCGCAGCTGGTGTGCCGGGTGTTCGCCTTCGACGGGCAGGTCCACCGCGCCTGCCCCGCGATGTCCGAAGGCGGCCCGCACCAGCGGGGCGTAGGCCTCGACGTCCGGGCACATGATCAGCACGTCACGCGCCTGGAGCGTGGGGTCGGCCGAGAAGGTCGTCAGCAGCAGGTCGCGCAGGACCTCCACCTGCCGGGCGGGGCCGTGACAGGCGTGTACCTCGACGGTGCCGTCCGGCATCGCGCCCGCGCCCGGAACCCGGTCGTCGCGGAGAGCGGTCTGCACGGTGCCGAGCAAGGTGGTCGCCGCAGACCCGACGTGGAGGTGAATCTCGCTGTGCAGCAATGGGTTCAGTCGCTGTTGCAGTTCACGGACGTCTCTGGCCAGTCCGGACAGGAGGGGGTGGTGAACCAGATCGGCGGTGTGGTCGGCCGACCGCGGGGCCACGCCGCCGCGATCCGGCATTGCAGCCGCCTCCGCCACCGGACCGGCTCCCGCTGAGCCGACGGGCGCTGAAGCCGGGCTCGCCGGGAATGGTGGCCGTCGGGTTGCGACGCCGGACGCCGACGCGTCTCCCGCCACCTGCTCGCTCGGGTCGCCTGGAGCGCGGCGGCCGTCAACGGCCATCGCCTCCGACAGCGCCGTCCACATCGCGGGGCTCGGATGTGCGAGCCACAGGTGGACCTCGCGATGTTCGGCCAGCGCGGTCAGGACGGCGAGCTGGTCGGCAGGCAGCCGGGTGAGGCCGAACAGGGACAGGCGTTCGGGAAGATCGACGGATGCGGGTTCGGCCCGCAGCCGAGCGCACGCGGCAGCCAAGCGCTCAGCCGGGCTCGGCGAGCCGACGGCCGCGCGCAGAGCGCGCCAGAGCAGGGGTTGCCAGACGAGGTCGTCAGGCACGGTCCCGCCCGCGCCGTCGGTATCCGCGCCCGCCGCCCAGTCGAGGAGCAGTTGCGGTCGCTGCGCGGCGTAGGAGTCGAACAGGGTCGCGAGGTGCGCGGCGGTGGCGTAGCGCCTGCCCACCCGATGCCCGGCACCGGGCAGGCCGAGATGACGCGCCAGAACAGCCGCCCACGGCTGGTCCGCGACCTCGTCGATCACCCGGAGCAAGGTCCACACCAGTCGCTGCCCGGCCCACGGATCGTCGGCGGGCGCGACCCCGCTCGCCGCGGCCAGCACCTCGGCCACCAGCGCCGTCGGCGCGGGAAAGGCGATATTGGCCGCCACACCGTCCCCCGTGCCGGCCACCCCGAGCACACCCGACAGCCGCTGCGCCAGCCAGCGCTCCACGCCCTTGGCCGGCACCGCGACCACCTCGGTGGTGAACGGGTCGGCCGGTACCGCGCCGAGCACACCCGCGAGTCCGTCGGCCAGCGCGTCGGCGCGTTCGGCGCGATGGAGGTGCAACGGCATCCGTTGTTTATACGCCCAGCGACCGACCCGCAATCGTGCGGCCCCGCCGTCACCACCGACCAGGGCAAGTGAAATAGGCCACACCGCAATGCGTTACCGGCCGCGCCTGCGCTATCCGGGAAACCGGCCGTGGGATCGTTGTCGTTCGGGTGGGACAGTTCGGCCGCAGGCGAAAGGCTGGTCCGGTTCATGATCGCGCAGGTGATTCCCCTGGTTCCCGGTGGCGGTTTCATCGTCCGCCGCGCAGGCGCCCGCTGGGAGCTGATCAATTCCCGGCGCTACGGGCCGGAGCAGGTGCTGCATTCCTGGCCGCTCGATCAGCACGGCGAAGCGTTCGAACACTGCCATCGGCTCAACGGCTGCCCGATCGCGACACCGCACGCCGCCCATCACTGAGCGGAAAACCCGTGCGGCGCAACGGCGCTGTCACGATATCGCGGATTTCTTCGCAAATAGTGCGCTCGGACGCCGGGTGTGCGAGTGTGTTCCCTCGTGCGTGACCGTTCCCCCTCCACCCGCGGCGTATCCCGGGTCGCAGCAACCGCCTGTCTCCTCGCCGCCGCGGCCGTCCTCACTCCGGGCGTCCCGGTGCTGACCGCGCCGGCGCACGCCGCGCCGCCCGCGCTGACCCAGGTGTCGCTACCCGGCTTCGACAACGACATGAGTTCGCGGATCGCGCGGGTGAACTCCTACCTCGCCGGGCGCCCCGGCGTCGTCGGCTATGTGCTGCGCGACCGCCAGACCGGCGGGATCTACGCCAACGAGCACGCCGAGAACCAGGTGTGGACGGCGTCGACGATCAAGCTCGCCATCGCCGCGGACCTGCTCAACCGGGCCAGGGTCGGCGCCATCGGCCTGTCCCCCGAGGACCGCACCAATATCGAGGCGATGCTGGCCACCTCCAACGATGCCGCCACCAACGTGCTGTGGAACAAGTACATCGGCTTCGACCGGATGGCCTACAACAACGCGTTCCGCGCCTACGGCATGGTCAGCCTGATCCCGCAGCCGACCATGTCCGCGATGTTCCCCGACTGGTCGTTCCAGAAGTGCACCCCCGCCGACCTCGACCGGCTGATGAACACCATCCTCGACACCATGCACCCCGACGACCTGGCCTACCTGCTCGACCGGATGCGGTCGGTCGACTCCAACCAGCACTGGGGCGTGTGGGGCGCCGGCTCGCGGATGCGTCCGGGCCTGAAGAACGGCTGGTCGGCCGAGGCCGACGGCTGGGTGGTCAACTCGGTCGGCGTCGCGGGCGACGGTGAGCGCTACACCCTCGCCATCATGAACGCGCTCGGCGCCGAGGGCGGCTACACCGAAGGCGCCGAGACGGACACCAAGGTGGCCGAGCTTCTGCTTGCCGGTCGCTGACCGGTTCCGTCCCGTATTCTCGATCTTGTCAGCCGGTCCGGGCGCCCTGGTGGGTCTCACCGCGGCGCCCGGCACCCGGTGAATGAACGCACCACAGCAAGATCGGAACCGGGATCTCGTGGCGACGTCGCATCCGGAGCCGACTACGGTTAACCCTGTCACCACCATTGCGGGGCCCACCCCAGTCTGTCGAGGAGCAGGACGATGAGCACTCAGTCTGTCGGGAACCAGCGACACCGTGTGGTGGTGATCGGTTCCGGGTTCGGCGGTTTGTTCGGCACCAGGCACCTGCGCAAAGCCGATGTCGACATCACCCTGATCTCCAAGACCTCCACCCACCTGTTCCAGCCGCTGCTGTACCAGGTGGCCACCGGCATCCTCTCGACCGGCGAGATCGCCCCCGCGACCCGGCTGGTGCTGCGCAAGCAGAAGAACGCGCAGGTGCTGCTCGGCGACGTCCACGACATCGACCTGGTCAACAACACGGTCACCTCGCGACTACTCAACCGCGACACCGTCACCCCCTTCGACAGCCTCATCGTCGCCACCGGCGCGCAGCAGTCGTACTTCGGCAACGACCACTTCGCCACCTTCGCGCCCGGCATGAAGACCATCGACGACGCGCTCGAACTGCGCGCCCGCATCCTCGGCTCCTTCGAGCAGGCCGAGCTGGCGACCACCCAGGAAGAGCGCGACCGGCTGATGACGTTCATCGTCGTCGGCGCGGGCCCCACCGGCGTCGAGCTCGCGGGCCAGATCGCCGAGCTCGCCGATCGCACGCTCGACGGCACCTTCCGCACCATCGACCCGCGCGACGCGCGCGTCATCCTGCTCGAGGGCGCGGGCGCCGTCCTCGGGCCGATGGGTCCCAAGCTGGGCGCCAAGGCCGCCAAGCGGCTCGAGAAGATGGGCGTGGAGATCCAGCTCAACGCCATGGTGACCGATGTCGACGCGCACGGTGTCGTCGTCAAGGACGCCGACGGCAGCACCCGGCGGATCGAAGCCATCTGCAAGGTGTGGTCGGCCGGTGTGCAGGCCAGCCCGCTGGGCAAGATGATCGCCGAGCGTTCCGACGGCACCGAGGTGGACCGGGCCGGTCGTGTGATCGTGGAGCCGGACCTCACCGTCAAGGGCCATCCGAACGTCTTCGTCGTCGGCGACCTCATGTCCGTGCCGGGTGTGCCGGGTCAGGCGCAGGGCGCGATCCAGGGTTCGACGTACGCGGCCAAGGCCATCAAGGCCGGTCTCAAGGGCCAGACCCCTGAGCAGCGGGCGCCGTTCAAGTACTTCAACAAGGGCTCGATGGCGACGATCTCGCGCTTCGACGCGGTCTGCCAGATCGGCAAGATCGAGTTCAGCGGTTTCCTGGCCTGGCTGGCCTGGCTGGCGCTGCACCTCTACTACCTGGTGGGCTACCGCAGCCGGATCGTCACCGTGATCGGCTGGTTCGTCTCGTTCCTCGGCCGCAACCGCGGTCAGATGGCCGCCACCGAGCAGTGGGTCTTCGCCAGGCTGGCGATCGAGGAGGTCCAGTCCGACCGGGCCGACGCGGACGAACTCGCGAAGGCCCTCGGCGCGCCCCCCGGTAACAACAGCAAGCCGGCGCGGGTGCGGGAGCAGCGCGAAGTCGGCTAGCCCACGTCTGAGGAAGGCCGGGTGGTTCCCCGAACCACCCGGCCTTCGTCGTTCCAGTTGCCTTTGCGCACACCGGCATTCCGGGTTGCCATCGTTTCGGACCCATCCGGGTCCGGCATCGGTCCGAATGTCGGAGGTCATATGTGTGACCAATCCCCCGGATGAAAGGTGATCTATGGCGACGGGGAAACACAGGGCGCCGAGCCCGCAGCGACAAAAGGTAGGTTCGGTCGTCGCGGCGGGAGCGGTCCCCCTGGTCATGGCCCTGATCGGCACGGGCACCGCGAACGCCGATCCCGCGCAGGCGTCGGTGACCCAGCCCGAACACCCGGCCGGACCGGAGTTCGACGTGGTGGCGCCCAACGCCACTCCGTATGTGGGCCAGCAGATGCCGGAGAATACGCGCAGCTCGCTGGCGTGGTCGCGAACCGGCCCGGAGACGGACTACCTGTCCCCGGTGGGCACGCTGCACACGCCGACCCCGGTCGCGCCGGTGCCGCCGATCCTGCCGCCGCCGGGGCAGTTCCGCTTCGGTGACCAGCTGGTTCCGGTGCCGGACTTCGTTCCGGTCGACACGTCGATCCAGATCAACGACGCAGCGGCCCACACCGAGGCCAATCTCGCGACGTTCCTCGACTCGGTCGGACTCGAGCGCAGCCGTTCGGACCGGATCGCCTCGTCGACCCTCGGCACCGCCCCCCGCGGCGCGGGGGGGGGCTCCAAGTGTTGCAACCCCCAAGCCAAGGGGGGGCCCGAGTGAGTAAAAAAAAAGACAGAGCACCCGGAAAG
>NZ_JBHXMY010000066.1:0-12409 GCF_042720195.1 Nocardia sp. NPDC058497
GGATTCGGCACGACCGGAAGTGGTGGGGGCGGCGGGGGCGGCCCCCGGGGGGCCCCCCCCCCCCGCCACTGCCGGGGGTGGGGTCCCCCGGCCCCGGCGACGCGGCGGACCGCCGTGGGGCCCGCGGCCACCTGGTCCAGGTCGATCGGCAGGTTGCGCCAGCCTGGTGCGCCGCCGACGGTTGGTGGCGTGGCATCGCCCAGGGGGGTGACGGTGCCGTCGTCCGCACGCTTGGCGAATTCGACCCGCAACCGCTGACCGGGCAGGCGTGAACCGTCCGGCGCCACGGATTCGATGCGTCCGGCCACGGTCAGGATCAGCACCCGATACGCGGGATCCTGCTGTGCCGCAGCCAGATCCAGTCGGTACCACTGGGTGGTCAGCTGGGTGCGCTGCGGTGCGCCGGTGGAGTAGCTGCCAAGTACCGGGGTGCGTTCGGGGACGAGGCCGAAGGGGAGTGCCACCGTGCTGCCGTTGACGCCCGGTCCACCCGGGGCTGATCCTCCGGGGCTCGAGCCTCCGGCGCCGGCGGGAGCGGATCCGCCGGGCACGCCCGGTCCACCGCCGCCTGGACCGCTCGGGCCGGGGCCGCCCGGAGCGCCGCCTGGGCCCGCGCCCCCTGGGCCGCCGGGCGCGGGACCTGAACCTGATGGGGGAGCGGATGATTGGCCTGGGCCGGGATCGGGCGCGAGGCTGCCGATGCCGTTCGGGGTGAAGCCGGTGTTCTCCCCGGCGAGCCCGTCGGCGACCGTGCCGGTGTACGGCGTGAGGAGCGAGTCAGCGGTATTGGTCTCGACCAGCACGTCATCGGCCATGGCGCACTGATCGCCGGTCAGCGTGCGCAGGTTCGACAACCCGACCGAATACGCGGGGTACCGCGAGGCAGCAGCTGTCGCCAGCGATCCCACGTCGAACAACACCATCGCCGCAGCGGCCACCGTAAGCGGCACAACTACGGGGAACCTGAAATGCCATGTAGCTGTCGATGCTTCGAGGGATCGGGAGTTCTCGTCAGGGGCTCGGTAGTACTGCCAGAGGGCGGCGAGCAGGGTCAGGGCCGTGGCGGTGAGGAAGAGGGTGGAGACCTCGAATTCGCCGAGGGCGGGGGCGCGGTCGGGCCAGGGGACGCCGTAGCCGGAGACGTACCAGTAGCCGTTGGAGCCGGTGAAGCAGATGGCGAGCAGGAACAGGACCGCTGCGGCGAACAGGGTGCGGAGGTAGGGGCGCAGGAAGGCGCGGCTCAGGGCTACCGCCGTGACCGCGGCGAGGGCGCCCGCCAGGCCCGCGTAGACGCCGAAGTGGTGGGTCCACTTGGTGGGGGTGAACATCATCAGCAGCAGCGCCATGAAGGTGACGGCGAGGATGCGGGTGACGGGGCCGCGGGCGGTCGCGGGAATGCGGCCGCCGCGGCGCAGGGTCACCAGGGTGCCGACGACCAGGCACAGGAGCATGGCGAGGACGCCGAATCGGCGGGCCAGGGAGCCGTCGGGGTTCACCGACAGCAGGGAATCCCAGCGGGTGCGTTCCTCGAACCAGGACATGTCGGGGCCGACGAGCTGACGGACCCTGGTGGCTTCCAGCACGGTCGAGAGGGTCTGGTCGGCGAAGACGACGACCAGGACCAGGGTGCCCGCGGCGGCGATCGGCGCCAGCAAGGCCGCATAGCGCAGGAGCGCGGGCCCCGAACCTGTGGTGGCACGGGCGATGATCGTCCGGAGGACCGGTCGCGAACCGGCCAGCAGAGCCGCCAGGCAGATCAGTCCCGTCGGACCGGCGGCCAGGGAGAACGCGGCGATCAGGACCGCGACGGCGGCGGGCAGCAGGCGACGGGTCGCGATCGCCCGCTCCATCGAGCACCAGGTGAGCAGTGCGCCGACCGCGATCAGCGGTTCCGGGCGCAGACCGTTGTTGTAGGGCAACCAGATCGACAGGAACACCAGGGCTGCGGTCCAGCGCGCCGCCGTGCTCGCGGCGACCCGGGAACCCAGGCGCGGCAACACTTCCCGGCTGAGCACCAGCCAGCACACCAGCCCGGCCAGCAACGCGGGCAACCGCATCCACAACCCGGCATCACTGATCCGGGTCATCTGCGCGAGCACCTCGTACGGCCAGCCGAACGGAGCCTCCGCGACCTGGAACCAGCGGTAGTAGTTGGCCGTGTAGCCGGCCTCCCGCGACGCCCGCGCCATCGTCAGGATGTAACCGTCGTCGGAACTGTTCGCGCCGATCACATGCCAGACGACCAGCGTGCCCGCGACCGTCGCATCGAGACCGGTGAACCGCCACCAGCGGGCCGGCGGGATCCGCCGGGACCCGCGCCCATCGCGAATATCACTGCGATGCAGGCAGATCAGTGCGATCAGTGCGCACAGCACCGCACCGACGATCGCCGCCAGCTTCCACCCGCTCGGACTCGACGAGAACCGCGCATCGATCTCGGCATGCAGACGCGCATCGCCGATCCGCCCCCGATCCAGCTCGGTGTAGACACCCACGATCTGCGGACGCACATCGGCATCCACGGTCGTCCGCATCGGCGATCCGTCGGCTTTGGTCAGGCCGGTGAGTTCGGCGGTCGTACTCGTCGCCGTCGACGTGACGGTCAACGCCGTGCATCGCGCAGCCTGCTTGTTCTCCGGTGTGCCACCCGGTGTTCCACCACCTGGCGGTGCGTCGGGACCTGGGGGGCGGGTGCCGGTTGGCCCGCCCGTCGGCGGATTGGTCGCTGACGGTTGTGCTCCCGGGGCCGACGGCGCGGATCCGGTCGGCGGGTTCGTTGCTGGGGGAGGTGCTCCGGGCGCTGCCGGTGCGGACCCTGGCGGCGGGTTCGTTGCTGAAGGAGATGTTCCAGGCCCCTGCGCTGCGGCCCCCGGCGGGGGTATCGCGCCGGGGGGCGGTGCGCCCGTCGGCGGTCCGGCTATCTGCCGACCGTCGTCAGGCGCGGCATTGTCCGGGGACGGCGCACCGGTATGGGTGCCGGGCCGAGGCGCACCGGCGGGCGGAGTGGCATCACCGGGTGGGGTTGCGCCGGAAGGCGGTGCACTGCGCGAAGGGTCGGTGCCGGAAGGCTGGGCGCTGCCGGCGGGCGGGGTACCCGAAGGTTGACCCCCACCCGGCGCAGAACCCGGCACACCGCTTGGCGGTGCATCCCCCGGCGCACCGGCGATATCGGCCACCGACGCACTGAGCAGCAGTCGATCGCGCAGGACGACGGCGAGGGTCCGTCCCGTCTCCGGGCGATCCTCGATCCGCGCGACCAGGCCCTTCGATCCCGCTCGCGGTGCCTGCGGCGGAACCGTCGACAACACCGTCGCGCCGGTCATGTCCCGCAGGGCCGTGCACGGAATGCTCACGTCCAGCGACAGCGGCACGTAGTCCACCAGCGGCGCGCTGAGTTGCATCGATTGCGGCTGCGGCCAATCCAGGCTCGCGCGCTCCTGCTGAACCGGCAGTAACGGAGCCGACACCGCCAGCGCCACTCCGGCGACCCCCGCCACGATTCCGGCCATCTGTACCCGGCCGAAGCCGGAAGAATCTCCACCCACGAACGACGATGCTAGCCACCACCGCCCGAACCGGGTGGGTCAGCGGGGTCGGCGTAGTTCGATGACGGCGATGCGGGCGGCTTCGCCGATGGCCGCGTCGACGACGGGCAGAGTCGGGTCGGCGCGGGCGGCACGGGTGAAAACCGCCACGGCGACCGGGGTTTCGTCCGGGAATTCGATCACCGCGACCTCGTTGCGGATCACGCCGATGGTGCCGGTCTTTCCCGCGACGAGGACGCCGCGATGCGGGAAAGCCGCCGCGATCCGATGCGGCCAGATCTGGCTGCCCATCACGGTTCGCACGAATTCGGTGCTGGCCGTGGATAACACGGCACCGCTCCACAGCAGACGCAGGAAACGGGTCATCTCTTCCGGTGTGGTCGCGCTGGCGTAGGCGGGGTCGTAGGCCGAGACCGTCCAGGCTTCGTCGTTGTCGGCGAGGGCGGCGAAGGCTTCCGCGGTGGTGTGGGTGTCGGTGTCGCGGACCAGGCTGCGGTGCTGGTCGGCGGTGCCGCCGACGATGCGGGTCTCGGTGAGCCCGACTTCGTCGAGGAGGTCCGTGACCGCGGCGAGGCCGATCTCGCCGAGCAGCACATCGGCGGCGGCATTGTCGGACACCGTCATCATCGAGGTCGCCAGATCGCGCCGGCTCAGGGTGACCGGATCGCGCAGGGTGGCCAGTCCGGTCGGGCCGGGGGTGCAGTCGGCGGGGTCGACGGTGAGCCGGGCGACCGGGTCGATCCGGCCCTCGTCGACCTGCCGGCAGAACGCCACGAGCAGCAGCAGCTTGTACACCGACGCGGTGACCACCCGCTCTCGACCACCCACCGACACCTCGGCGGGGGAGTCGTCACAGCGGCGGGCATGCAGCCACCCGGTGCAGCCCGCGTCGGCGAAGACGGCCCGGATCCGCTCGGCCGCCGAGCTCATCGCAGCCGCTCCCGGTAGAGGACCCGATCCAGGACGTCGGCATGCGCGGCGGCGTCGGTACGGCGAATGATCCTGACCCGCAAGGCAACCGACTGCGGCGCGAGCGTCAGCCAGGCGACACCGGGTGTCGGCGTCGGTGGGGTGGCGGTGAGGCCGAAACTCGTACCGGCGGCGACCGCGGCCAGTACCGCGCGGTCGTCGGGGGCGGTCAGGGTGGTCGCGTCCAGTCCGCGTTCGCGCAGCAGGTCGAGCACGGTGTCGAAGGCGGGCGGGTTGGCGGCGCGGGCGGGGTGCGCGAAATGCAGACCGGCGAGCATCGGGAAGGTGGGGCGCTCGGCGGTGGTGGTGCGGTGTTCGGCGGGCACGACCAGCCAGCGCGGCAGTTTCACGACCGGCCCGGCGTCGATGCCGTCGACCAGCGCCGGATGCTCGATCACCGCGACATCGCACACCCCGGCCCGCACCTCCGTCACGAGGTCGACGGTCGGGCCGAGTGCGGTGGAGACCGTCCCACCGGAAGCACGCAGTGCGGTGACGCACGCGGCGACCAGCCGGTCGGGCAGCGCCGCCGTGGCCGCGAATCGCACGGTTCCGCTGCGCTGGGCGATCCGCTCTGATTCGGCGAGCAGCCGATCGGCGTCGTCGACGAGCAAGCGGGCCCGCGGCAGCAGCTGCCTGCCCGCGGCGGTGAGCATCGCGCCCTGGCTGGTGCGGTGGATCAGCTCGAGGTCGAGATGCTGTTCCAGCCGCCGCAGACCTTGGGAGAGCGGCGGTTGCGTCATCTCCAGCGCGGCTGCCGCGCGCCCGAAGTGGCCCTCGTCCGCGATCGCGACGAAGAACCGGAGATGACGCAGCAGATCCATGTCGGCCATTGAACCAGCGCTCACCTGGCGACCACCCCCGATCGGCCACGGGCGGACCGCCGTTGTCGCCCTTGCCCTGTCGGCGACCTGCGCCGATATCGAAGGCGACTAGGACTCGCGGGTCTCCGGTATTGGCCTCGCCGCCGCCCGCGGTGATCTGGTGCAGGAGTGACTCCCTCCGTGACCAACACCCGCCGCAGGCGCCTCACCGCCGCCGCGCTGGCGCTGTCCGCCGTCGTCCTCACCGCCTGTTCGAACAGCACCGGTGCCACCACCACACCCGAGACGTCGACGGCCGCGCCCACGTTCGCCGCCCTGGAAGCGACCTACGGCGCCCGCCTGGGCCTGTCGGTGGTCGACACCGGCTCCGACCGCACCGTCACCTACCGCGCCGACGAACGCTTCCCGATGGCCTCGACCTTCAAAGGCCTGGCCTGCGGCGGTCTCCTGCGAGCCCATCCGCTGTCGACGGGCTACTTCGACCAGGTGATCCGCTACACCGCCGCCGACATCGTCGTGAACTCCCCGGAGACGGCCGAGCACGTCGACACAGGCATGACCGTCGCTGCCCTCTGCGATGCCGCGATCACCCAGTCCGACAACACCGCAGGCAATATGCTGCTCCGATTGCTCGGCGGTCCAGAAGGATTCACCGCCTTCCTGCGCACCCTCGGCGACACCGTGTCCCGCCTGGACCGCTGGGAACCCGAACTCAACACCGCGATCCCCGGCGACGAACGCGACACCACCACCGCCACGGCGCTGGTCTCCAACTACCGCGCACTCGTCGTCGGCACCGCACTACAGGAACCCGAGCGAGCCCAGCTCGCCGCGTGGCTGAAAGCCAGTCGCACCGGCGCCAAGCGGATCAAGGCGGGTCTGCCCGCGGACTGGGTCGTCGGCGACAAGACCGGCACCCCGGCCTACGGTTCGGCGCTCGATGTCGCGGTGGCCTGGCCGCCGGGCCGCGCGCCGCTCGTGCTCGCGGTCCTGTCCACCAAGTCGGAGCAGAACGCCGAACCGTCGAACGAGCTTGTCGCGGAAGCGACGAAAGCGGCTGTGGGCGAACTCAACTGACCCGCCAGCCCGACGCCACCGACCGCGCACACCGCTCGGAATCATCACCAGCCGCCACGAACAACGCGGTGAGCAGGGGGATGCCGTAGCCGAGGGCGGCCGGTGGCAACGGGCCCGTCGCGACCAGACCGGCCAGCCCGTGTCCGATGGTCCAGCTCTGCGTGGCCAGATCCAGCGGGTCGACATCGGCGCGGAAACGCCGTGTCGCCTTGGCCGATTCGACCGCGATCACCAGGCGTTCCAAGGTGGCATCGGCGGCCGGGGCGTCCTCGAGCGCGAACCCGGCATCGAACATCACCCGGTACAGATCGGGAT
This sequence comes from Nocardia sp. NPDC058497, assembly GCF_042720195.1. NCBI lineage: Bacteria > Bacillati > Actinomycetota > Actinomycetes > Mycobacteriales > Nocardiaceae > Nocardia > Nocardia sp. NPDC058497. The sequence goes on from NZ_JBHXMY010000066.1 coordinate 6,731, forward strand.
TGACGAGCGCATTGGTCAGATAGGCGCTGCCGAGCGCGGCCAGATCGTGCACCGGGTCGTCGGTGTCGGGTACCTCGGCCAGTCGCGCCGCCAGCCGGGTGAACCCCTCCTGCCGCACCGCGCGCCACAAACCGTCCATCCCGTCGAAATACGTATAGACGGCCATCGTCGACACCGCCGTCCCCGCGACGAGTCCACGGAGCGTGACCGGCTGACGCTCACGCAGCAACTGCGCCGCCCGCTCGATCAGCATCGCCCGCACCTCGGGCTTCTTCGTCCTGGCCATGGTGCCAGATTACATATCAATGCTATGTTATGAAGCGTCAACCTCGGCGATCGGGAGAAATCATGGCTGTTGAACTGGTGAATCCGGAGGGGCTGCCCAAGCCCGAGGTCTATCGGCAAATGTCGATCGCGACCGGCTCGCGGCTGGTGTTCCTGGCAGGCCAAGTCGCCCGTGATGCCGACGGAAACCCGGTCGGCGCCGGTGATTTCGCCGCCCAGGTCGAACAGGCCTACCTCAATATCGGCACCGCGCTCGCCGAGATCGGCGGCAGCTTCGACGACGTCGCGAAGCTGACCATCTACGTCGTGGACTGGGGCCCCGACAAATTCCCGCTCCTCGGCGAAGGCGTCGCCCGCGCCGCCGCCACACTCGGCGTCGACCCCGTCAAGCCGATCACCCTCCTCGGCGTCGCCGCACTCGGCGAACCCGACCTCATGGTCGAAGTCGAAGCCACCGCCGTCCTCGCCTGACCGCTCAGCTCGCGCCCGCGACCAGAACCTCCGCGCCGGTCGCGCGATAACGCCCTGGGGCCGTGCCGAATTCACGTTTGAACGCTTTTCCGAAGGCGTATTCGGAGCCGTAGCCGCTGCGCCGTGCCACCGTCGCCAGCGGCTGGTCGGTATCGCGGAGCAGGCGGGCGGCGACGAGCATGCGCCAGCGGGTGAGGTAGCTCAGCGGCGGTTCGCCGACGAGGCTGGTGAACCGCCGGGCGAAGGCGGCGCGGCTGAGACCCGCTCGGGCGCCGAGGGATTCGACGGTCCAGCCGTGCGCGGGGTCGTCGTGGATGGCGCGCAGGGCTCGGGAGATGTCGGCGTCGGCGACAGCGGCGGCCCACCCCGACGACTCCGTGGTCTCCGCGAGCCAGGCGCGCAGCAGGTAGAGCAGCAGCAGATCCAGCAGCGGGGGAATCGCGGCGTCGGCGCCGGGACGGCTGTCGGTGAGTTCATCGGCGAGCAGGTCGACGGCGGCGCGCAGCGACGGATGGGTGCCGAGCCGGGCCGGAATGTGTACCACCTCGGGCAGTTCCGTCAGCAGCGCGTGGGTGCGGTCGGCGGCCAGCCGATAGGAACCGCACAGCAGCGTCGCGGGAGCGCCGGGACCGTCGACGAACCGGATGTCGCCGGGTCCGGCCGTCTCGGTGGCCCGGCTGTCGAGCTGGTCGAGCAGATCGTGGGCGACACCGCGCGGCATGAACACCGCGTCGCCCGCGCCGAGTGCGATCGGCTCCGCATCGGGCCGCGTCAACCAGCACGAGCCCTGGAGAACCACATGGAACCCGGCACCGTCTATGCGCGGATATGCCCGCCCCCACGGCGCGTGCCGCACGAACATGCCGGAGGCGGGACGCCCGGTGCGCGCGGTGGCGAGAACGTCGCTGAGCAGGTCCATGTCAGAAACCATACTCTGAGAGACGAATGGATATCTGAGGAAGACTCCAGATGATTTCATGTCTCACTCCGTACTCATACGCTGGTTGAAGCATCCGATGAGCAAGGAGTACGACATGAAGATCGAGGTCGACGAAGCCGTCACCGAGCCCGCCGCGACAGACCAGCGGACGACGGTGCTCGCTCGTCGCGCTGCCCTGTTCGTCGCGGGCGCGACCACGTCGGCCCTGGTGGCGTGCGGTGCCGAAACCCCGGCGCCGGAATGGTCGGGTGCGTGGGCGGCCGCGGTCCAGCACCCCGCCACCGCGGTGACGCCGAACTGGTCGGCCGAGGGATTCGCCGATCAGACTGTCCGCCAGGTGGTTCGGCTGTCCGACGGCGGACCGCAGGTCAGGGTTCGATTGTCGAATAGATATGGCACGACGCCGCTCGCGGTCGCCGGCGCGACGGTTGCCCGGAGTGCGGGCGGCGCCGCCGTGATCCCGGAGACAGTAGCCAGATTGACCGTCACCGGCGCCGAGGCGTTCGACATCGCACCGGGCACAGAGATTTCCAGCGATCTCGTGACCACGCCGATCGCGGCGGGGGAGTCGATCACGGTGACGTTGTACTTCGCCAGGCCCACCGGCCCCGCCACCCAGCACGCCCAGGCCGCAGCGACGAGCTACCGCGCCACCGGCGACCACGCCGCCGCACCGGACGCCGCGGCCTTCACCGAGTCCTCCCAGTCCTGGTACTACCTGGCGGGCATCGATACCGTCCGCCCCGGCCGGACCCGCGATGTCACTGTCTCATTCGGTGATTCGATCACCGACGGCTACCGCTCCGGGATCGACGCCGACCAGCGCTACCCCGACCACCTCACCCGTCAGCTCACCGCCGCGGGGCATCCTGGCGGCGTCGTGAACGCGGGGATCAGCGGTAACCGGCTGCTCACCGATTCGACGGTGCTCGGCGACAGCGCGCTCACCCGCTTCGGCCGCGACGTCCTCGAGCAGCCGGGGGTGGGCACGGCCGTCATCCTGATCGGCATCAACGACATCGGCCTCGCCGGCATGACCGGCCCGGACGGGCAGCTCTCCCCGCAGGTTTCGGCCGAACAGCTCGTCGCGGGGTATCGCGAACTGATCGATCAGGCACGGGCAGCGGGGGTGCGGGTCATCGGCGCGACGCTGCTGCCGTTCGCCGGGTCGCCCTACTACTCGGTCGAGAAGGATCGCATCCGGACGGAGGTGAACAGCTGGATCACCTCGGCAGGCGCCTTCGACGCGGTGGTCGAGCTCGACCGCGCGATGGCCGCTCCCACCGACCCCACCCGGCTCGCCGATACCTACGACAGCGGTGATCACCTGCATCCCAACGACTCCGGCTACGCGGCGATGGCAGCGGCGATCGGTGCTGTGCTTTCGACATAACCGCAGGTCGCTGGGCTGTGTACTTTGCAATTCGATAACGAATCGAAATCGAACAGGTGATGAACCCTCGTCGCACGAGTGGCAGTCGGGGCGAGGGCTCGATATGCTCGCCTCCGATATCGAAACGGGCTGCTGTGCTGCGTGTTTGGTTTGACGATTGGTGGTTGGGGGCCTGTGAGTACTGCGGAAGTCAGGCCGATGGTGCAGTCGATGGCTGCATCGCCGGGGGCGAAAACCGGGCGCGGGGCGACCGCGGGGCCTGCCGGTTACGTGGTACTCGGCGCCGGAGTGGTGGCGGCCAGCAGCGTCGTGACCGCGGTCTTCGCGCCACCCGCCGTGGGCATCCCGGTACTCGCCGCCGCGCTCGCCGTGGCGCTGATCGCCTGTCCCGCAGTGTTCGTGGCGCTGCGGGAGCGGGCCAGAGCGCAGGCGGCGAAGGACGTCGCTCAGCGAGCTGAACAGCAGCTCGCCGCGACCGTCGCGGAGGCGAGCCAGCGGATCGCGCAGGCCGAGGAACACGCCACGCACTACGCCTGGGAAGCGCAGGAGAACAGTCGCCGCGGCGCGGCCGCACTGGCCGCCTTCGCCGGCGCCGCGGGCCGCATCCAGGCCATGACCACCAGCATGCTGGCCGAGCTGCGCGAGATGGAGCACCGGCACGCCGACCCGCGGGTGCTCACCGACCTGCTCCACATCGACCACCGCACCGCGCAGACGGGCAGGCTCGCCGACAGCATCGCGGTGCTCAGCGGCGCCCGCACCGGTCGCCGGTGGGCGAAACCGATTGCGATGGAATCGATCCTGCGCGGTGCGATGGGCCGCGTGGCCGGTTACCAGCGCGTGCGGCTGCGGTCCGTCGCCGAGGTCGGCATCGCCGGGCACGCCGCCGAAGGCGTCATGCACACCCTCGCCGAACTGCTCGACAACGCCTGCAACTTCTCCCCGCCCACCACCGAGGTGCACGTCTACGCCGCGGAAGTGCCCGCGGGCGTGGTGATCACGATCGAGGACAGCGGACTCGTCATGAGCGACTCCGCACTGCGCCGCGCCGAAGCCGCCGTCAGCGGGCGCGACCACAAGGGCAAGGGCGCCGACCTGGCCTCGCTGTCGGGCACCCGGCTCGGCCTCGCGGTGGTCGGCAACCTGGCACGCAAACACGATCTCACCGTGTCGTACCGGCCGTCGGCCATCGGCGGCACCGCCGTCGTCGTGGTCGTCCCGCGCGAACTCACCGCCCGCGCCGAACGCCGCAGTCGTGGTGGCACCCAGCTGTCCGCGCCGACCCCGCGTCGCGCCGACACCCAGCTCGGCACCCTGAGCCAGTTCGACACACCGACGCCGCGCCCACAGCACGCACGGCCTACCGAGGCCACCGAGCTCGACTGGACCGAAACCATCGGTCAGCACGCCCGCCAGGCCGGCGCCGACGCCGCGCCGCCCGCGGCGTCCACCTCACCCGCGCTGCCCAAGCGGCGCAGGGGCGACACCCTGGCCAAAGTCCACCCCGATGGCCTGGCCGCCGCCCCGGTCGCCGATGTCGCACCGACGAAACCGGCCGCTCTCGGGGCGTTCCAGCGGTCCGCCCCAGGCCACGGGCAGCACCAGTCAGGCCACCAACCAGGCAGCGCCGCCGCCGCTCCCGACCCCATGGAGAACCGATGACCACCACCGCCGCAGCGAACCTCGGCTGGCTGCTCGAGAAGCTGCTCGCCCGCACCCCACGTACCCGGCACGCCCTGCTGCTGTCCGGCGACGGCCTCAAGATCTGCCACACACCGGAACTCGATGTGGACCGCGCCGATCAGCTGGCCGCGATCGCCGCCGGCTTCCAGAGCCTGGCGCACGGGGCATCCGTCGAGTTCGGTGACGGGCGTGGCGGAGTCCGCCAGTCGATGACCGAGTTCTACGGCGGCATCCTGTTCGTGGTCGAGGCGGGGCGCGGCGCGCACTTAGCGGTGGTCACGGCCGAGGACGCCGACGCGGGGCTGGTCGGGCACACCATGCACGAGCTGGTCGAACAGCTCGGCGAGCATCTGGCTGCCCAGCCGAGACACGGAGCGGCGAATTGACCAGGGCGGGCCGCGACGACGATCCCGACCGGTTCTACACGCTGACCGGCGGGCGCGCCCCGGCCACCGAGGACTTCGACCTGGTGACCCTGGTGGTCAGCGAATCGGCGCCGTCGGCGGGCATGACCTCCGAGCAGGTGGCGATCCTGGACATGTGCCGGGCGCCGACCGCGGTCGTGGAGATCGCGGCGGAACTGCGCCTGCCGGTCGGGGTCGCCACGGTTCTGCTGGCCGATCTGCTGGCCGCGGGCAAGATCACCGTTCGTCCACCGCTGTCGGCGGCGATGTCGCTGGATGCCTCCACCCTCGAGAAGGTGCTCGTTGGACTTCGTAAGCTCTGATATCGCGCCCGAGCGGTCCCGCGCGCCGCTGCACAGCACGGCAAAGCACGGGTTGAAGATCGTGGTCATCGGCGGATTCGGTGTCGGCAAAACGACATTGGTGCGATCGGTCAGCGAGATCCGGCCGCTGGACACCGAGGCGACGATTTACCACCTGCGCGGGGGCCAACAAGAACCCCC
>NZ_JBHXMY010000066.1:12419-17408 GCF_042720195.1 Nocardia sp. NPDC058497
ACTAATTGGGGGCGATCGGTCCGCGTGAGCGGGCGGGGGGACCCGGTGGCGACGTTGCCCGACGTCGGCGTCGGCATCGACGACGCCACCGGCGTGCCAGGCAAGTCCACCACCACCGTCGCCTTCGACTTCGGCCGGATCACCCTCGACGACGAACACGTGCTGTATCTGTTCGGCGCGCCGGGGCAGCAACGGTTCTGGTTCCTGTGGGACCGGCTGTTCACCGGTGCGCTCGGCGCGATCGTGCTGGTGGACCAGCGCCGGATCAGCGACTCCTGGTACGCGATCGACCGGCTCGAACACCAGGGCACCCCGTTCGTGGTGGCCTGCAACGACTTCGGTGACTCGCACGCACCGCAGGACGTGCGCGACGCGCTCGACCTCGACCCCGCGGTGCCGCTGCTGATGTGTGACGCGCGCTCGCGCGAATCGAGCAAGCAGGTGCTGATCGCGCTGGTCGAACACCTGTATTCCGCTGTTCGGCAAGGGGAGACGGTCTCATGAGCACACCCACCGGCACCGGTGCCTGCCCGATCACCGGCGCGGTGCCGCTGAGCGGTCCCGAATTCCACATCGAACCGCACGAGGTCTACCGGCGGATGCGGCGCGATCACGGTCCGGTGGTCGCGGTCGAACTGCCCGGCGGTTTCCCCGCCTGGCTGATCATCGGTTACCGCGAACTGCATCAGGTGACCAGCGATCCGCTGCTGTTCCCGCGCGATGTGTCGCTGTGGAACCAGTGGGGCCGGGTGCCCGAGGACTGGCCGCTGCTGCCGATGGTCGGGCGGCCCATGCCGTCGATCTACTTCACCGCGGGCGCCGAACATCGCAGGCATCTGGCCATGGTGGAGCCCGCGCTGGACGCGGTGGATCACTACGAATTGCGCCGTGCCTGTGAGGAACTCGCAGACCAGCTGGTCGACGGGTTCTGCGGTCGCGGCGCGGCCGACCTGGTCGCCGAGTTCGCCGAGCCGCTCCCGGTACTGGCGCTGGGCCGCATCCTCGGCCTCCCCGACCACGACGGCGCCGACCTCGCCCTGACGATGAAGCTCATCGCCGACGGCGGCGCCGACGCGCACGCTGCATTGGCCCGCTTCGGTGAGCACATGGCCCGGCTGGTCGCGGCGAAGAAGGCCCGTCCCGGTGGCGATCTCGTGTCGCTGATGCTCGCCGACCCCGAGCCGTTCACCGACGAGGAATACATGAACGACCTGATGGCGATCACCGCCGCGGGTCACCTCACCACCGCCGACTGGCTCGGCAGCTCCATGCGGCTGATGCTCACCGACGACCGCTTCTCCGCGGCCCTCGGTGGCGGTCGGCGCAGCGTCGGCCAGGCCATGAACGAGGTGCTCTGGGAAGAGGGCCCGACCTCGATCCTGGCCGGCCGGTGGGCCGCGCGCGACACCCGCCTGGCCGATCAGACCATCCGGGCGGGCGACCTGCTGCTGCTCGGCCTGGCCGCGGCCAATCTCGACCCGCACATCCGCCAGTCGTTCACCGACGGTGACACGGTGCCGACCGGCAACAACGCGCACTTCGCGTTCAGTTACGGCGAATACCGCTGCCCGTTCCCGGCGCAGCAGATCGCCGAGATCATCGCCAGGACCGGGATCGAGGTGCTGCTCGACCGGCTCCCCGATGTCGACCTGGCTGTCCCCGCCGCCCAGCTCACCCGGCGACCTTCGGCTTTCCTTCGGGGCATGACCGCACTGCCCGTTCGTTTCACACCAGTTAGACCCGTCGGAGGTTCGTCGTGAGTTCCCAGTGCCCTTTCGCCATCGATCCCATGGTCGGTGACCTCAACGGAGAGACGGCCCGACTACGCGCCGAAGGTCCGCTCGCCCGGATCGACCTGCTCGGCGTGCCCGCCTGGACCGTCACCGATCACGCGACCGCCCGTCAGCTGACCACGGACAGCCGCCTGGTCAAGGACATCCACGCGTGGAAGCTGTGGACCGACGGCGTGGTCACCAACCAGTGGCCGCTGATCGGCATGGTCGATGTCGACCGCTCCATGTTCAATGTCGACGGCGCCGAGCACCGCAGGCTGCGGCTCAAGACCGCCCAGGCCCTGGCGCCGCGGCGGCTCGAGGAGATGCGCCCGGTGATCGAGCGGCTCACCGTCGAACTGCTCGACGATCTCGCGGCCGCCGGCGCCGACGGCGCGCCGGTGGACCTGAAGTCGGTCTTCGCCTACCCGCTGCCGATGCGCGTCGTCGGCGAGCTGATGGGCGTCGAGCGCGAGGATCACCCGCAGCTGCTCGAGTGGTACAAGAAGTTCTTCTCGGTGATGACACCGCAGGACGAGCGGCTGCGCGTGATCGGCGAGCTCGACGTGTACTTCACCGATCAGGTCAAGCAGAAGATCGCGAACCCGGGCGACGATCTCACCTCGGCGTTCATCGTGGCCGACGAGGGCGGCGAGCCGCTCACCGAGGAGGAGGCGATCGGCAATATCAAGGCCCTCGTCGCCGCCGGGCACGAGACCACCGTGAGCCTGATCGTCAACACCGTGCGCGCGCTGCTCGGCGAACCCGCGCAGCTGGCGAAAGTCCTCGCGGGTGATGTGGACTGGAAGCAGGTCATCGAGGAGTCGCTGCGCTGGGACGGCCCGGTCTCGCACCTGCTGATGCGCTTCGCCACCGAAGACATCACCGTCGGCGACACCGTGATCACCAAGGGTGAGGGCGTGGTGATGTCCTACCGTGCCATCGGCCGCGACACCGCCGTGCACGGCGAGACCGCCGACGAGTTCGACGTGACGCGGCCGACCGCCAACCGCCACTTGGCCTTCGGCTACGGCCCGCACATCTGCCCCGGCGCCGCCCTGTCCCGGCTGGAAGCCGCGATCGCGCTGCCCGCGCTGTTCGCCCGGTTCCCCGATCTGCGGCTGGCCGTGCCCGACAGTGAGCTCGGCAATCTGCCGGTCCTCACGCAGAACGATCTGGCCGCGTTGCCGATCATCCTGAACTGACCGGCGTCGCGTCGAGCCCGGTGGTCTTTCGCCGGGCGCGACGCTCCTACGTACCTACAGGCCCAGATCGCGGCCGATGAGTTCCTTCATGATCTCGTTGGAGCCCGCCCAGATCTTGGTGACCCTGGCGTCCATCCACGCCCGCGCGACCCGGTACTCGCGCATGTAGCCGTAGCCGCCGTGCAGCTGCACACACGCGTCGAGCACGTCGTTCTGGATCTGCGCCGACCACCACTTGGCCTTCGCGGCGTCGACCGCGGAGAGCTTGCCCTCGGCGTGAGCGGCCACGCCCTGGTCCACGAACGCCTGCGTCACTTCGATTTTCGTGACCAGCTCGGCGAAGAGGAACTTGTTGTACTGGAAGCTGCCGATCTGCTGCCCGAACGCCTTGCGCTCCTTGGCGTAAGCGAGGGTCTCGGCCAGAATCGCCTCAGCGTGGGCGATATTGGAGATCGCGGCGCCGATGCGCTCCTGCGGCAGCCGCTCCATCATCGCGATGAAGCCGCGGTCGACCTCGCCGATCCGGTTGGCGTCCGGCACCCGGACGTTGTCGAAGAACAGTTCGGCGGTGTCGGATTCGGGCTGACCCACCTTGTCGAGCTTGCGGCCGCGGGTGAAGCCCTCCATACCGTTCTCCACCGCGAACAGCGTGATGCCCTTGGCCTTCTTCTCCGGGCTGGTGCGAGCGGCGACGATCACCAGGTCGGCGTTGAAACCGTTGGTGATGAACGTCTTCGAGCCGTTGATGATCCAGTCGTCGCCGTCGCGGACCGCGGTGGTCTTGAGCGCGGCCAGGTCGGAGCCGCCCGACGGCTCGGTCATGCCGATGGCGGTGATGATCTCGCCGGTGCAGAACTTGGGTAGCCAGCGCCGCTTCTGCTCGTCGGTGGTCAGTTCCACCAGGTAGGGCGCGCACACGTCGTAGTGGATGCCGAACGAGGAGGCCAGTGCCGCACCGGCTTTGGCGAGTTCCTCGCCGAGCACCGCGTTGAACCGGTAGTCGCCCGCGTCGCTGCCACCGAACTCCTCCGGCACACCGAGGCCGAGGTAGCCGAGTTCGCCTGCGGCGAGCCAGGTCTCACGGTCGATCGCGCGCTCGTCGGCGAAGCGTTCGGCGTTGGGCTCGATCGAGCGCTTGACGAATTCGGCGACCGAGGCGCGGAAGGCCTCATGGTCCTCGGTGTAGATGGTGCGCTGCATGGGTTTCCTTTCGTGTTCTACTGTTCGGGCCGTTCGCCCAGCAGAACCAGCGACGCCTGGACGACCTTGGCCGCGTCGGGTTCCTCGCCGCTGATGACATCGGCGTAGATGAAGGTCTCGGTGATCCGCGACAGCAGCAGCGCCAGTTCGGGCACCGGCAGCGGCGGATCGAGTGCGCCCGCCGAGATCTCCTCGGTGAGCAGGTCGGCGATGAACGCTACGAAGCGCCGCTGCATCGAGCCGGCCCTGGTGGTGAGCAGTCGCAGCGCGCGTTCGGGTTCGCGGCGCAGGAATTGGCGGAAGGCGTCGGAGGTGTTGACGGCCTGGGCGAAATCGCCGAGGACCGTGGCGATCCGGCGCGCGCCGGGGCCGGGCGCGGCCGCGACGGCGCGGCGCAGGGTCGGTTCGGCCACCGACCAGATCACCTCGGCCAGCAGCTCGTCGCGGCCGCCGACCCAGCGGAACAGGGTGGCCCGGTTGACGCCGAGCTCGTCGGCGAGTTCCTTCATCTCCAGCCTGCGGCCGGCCAGGAATCCGGATCTGGCTGCCTTGAACGCGGTGATCACGTCGGGGCGGGCGGCGATATCCGCCAGGCGCTGGCCCAGTGTTGTCTGCTCGGTCACGTCACCTCCCGGTGCAACATCTCCCTCAGTGTATGGGGGATGCAACATCTGTCAATATGTCACACGATGGGCATAAAAAAACTCCCCGGTCGCGATGACCGGGGAGTTCGTTGTAGCCCCGACGGGATTTGAACCCGCGCTACCGCCTTGAGAGGGCGGCGTCCGAGGCCGCGAGACAACGGGGCCCGA
>NZ_JBHXMY010000067.1:0-17123 GCF_042720195.1 Nocardia sp. NPDC058497
GGGCGGCGCCCCCCCCCCCCCCCCCCGGGTTTGTAAAGGCGCCCACGAGCCGGTCGATCACCATCGGTTCGGCCAGTACGGTGTCCAGCACCGCCCGCACATGACGGAAATGTGGTGTCGCGAAGTGCGCGTCCAGCGCGGCCGGGGTACTCCATTGCTCGATCAGGACCATCGCCGCGTGGTCGTTCGGGTCGACGAACGGCTGATAGTGCAGGCAGCCCGGCTCCGCGATGGTCGGCTCGATCATGGCTTCCAGCGCGGTGCGCAACCGGTCCTCGCGGCCCGCGGCGGCCCGGAATCGGGCGATGACGTGCAAAATCAATGTCTGTCTCCTCGATCGGCGCCGGAACTGTTCCGGCGGTGATCCCCACTGTTCGCCGCGGCGAGCGCCACCAACAGCGCGGGCGGAGCCTGGGCATCGGATGACCAGGCTGCCTCGCCCGACACCCGGCGATACTGGACCGGTGACCCTGGATCGACGGACCGAACTCGGTGAATTCCTGCGCTCTCGCCGTGCCCGCCTGCGCCCCGAGCAGGTCGGGCTGCCTGGCTTCGGCAGCCGCAGGCGTGTCCCCGGCCTGCGCCGCGAAGAACTCGCGATGGTCGCGGGGGTGAGCGTGGACCACTATGTGCGCCTCGAGCAGGGCCGCACCCTGCACTTCTCGGAATCGGTCCTGGACGCGGTCGCCCAGTCGCTGCGGCTCGACGAGATCGAACGCGAGCACCTGTATCGCCTGGCCAGGCCGTGGTCGGGGCCGGAACCCCGCCCGGCGCAGCAGGTCAGGCCCGGCCTGCGCCGACTCCTCGATACCGCGGCCGACGTGCCCGCCTACATTGTGGGCCGCGGCACCGATGTGCTGGCGTGGAACGACCTCGCCGCCGCGCTCATCACCGATTTCTCCGCGCTGGCGCCTACCCAGCGCAATCTGGCGCGACTTGTCTTCCTCGACGAGGGGATGCGGGAGCTGTACGAGGACTGGCATGCCAAGGCCGCCGACGTCGTCGCCTATTTACGCCTGGACGCGGTGCGGCATCCCGGCGATCCGGCGATCGCGGAGTTGATCGAGGAACTCAGCGCGGCGTCACCGGTGTTTCGGGACCGGTGGGTTCGCCACGACCTGCGCGACAAGACGCACGGCCGCTACGTGTACCTCCATCCGGTGGTCGGCAGGCTGGACCTGGGTTACGAAACCCTGCGCCTTCCCGACGATCCCGATCAGGCGCTCATCGCGCATACCGCCGAAGCAGGCTCGTCTACCGCGACCGCGCTGCGCTTACTGACAACCTGGACGACCGCCGACAGAGCACTGCGCTAGGCGCGTGCTCGGTTGCCGGGCACCCGGTTCTCAGCGGGTGTCGCCGTCGATTCGCAGACTGCCGCCGGAGTTCACGACCCGCATGACCATGGCCTTGGTCTGGCCGTTGATGGTGATGCTGGCCAGGCGCATGTCGGTCGAACCGTCGGCGTTGTTGCCCTCGACCGCGGTGATGCTGGCGAAGGTGTCGACGGTGCGGTCGTTCCAGTACTCCCGGAACGCGGACTCACTGCCGTAGACCTTCTGCGCGGCCGGGGTGAGCAGCGACCACGAACCGGCCGGATCGGAGTAGAAGTTCTCCACCAGCAGACCGGCCGAGCCGATGTCGACCGTGCCGACATTGGTGGTCTGGCCGAGCGCGGCCGGGGACGCGCTGGGCGACGCGGAGGCCCGCGCCGAGGTCGACGGGCTCGCCTGCACCTGCGGCGAATTCGAGTCCGAGCTGTTCATCGCGCTGATCGCGACGGCGATGGCCGCGATCACGGCGCCGACACCGGAACCGATCAGCACCGCGCGGCCCTTGCCCGCCTGCTTGCGCGGCAGCGGTGCGGGCTGGGCGGCCGTCGGCGGATGCGCGGCGGTGTCGTGGCGCATCGGCGGGCGCGGGTTCGACCGGATCTGCCGGGTCGTCGCGGTGGACGCGCCCGCATGCGAGGTCCGGTGCCCGGACTGCCGGATCACCTGGGTCGCTGCCGCGGAGTTGCGGCGGCCGTAGGCCTCGCTGGCAGGCACGAATCCGGCGGGCACGGCGTCGTCGTCGTCGGCGAACGCGGCCAGCACGTCGCGGGCCTCGGTCATCGTCGGCCGGTCCAGCGGGTCCGGGCTCAGCAGGTCGAGCAGGAAATCGGTGGCCGGGCCCGCGTTGCGCGGCTCGCGCACCTGACCGTTGGCCGCCGCGTAGAGCACGGCTAGTGGGTTGGCGTTGGCGCCGTAGGGCGGTTCCCCTTCGAGCGCGTGGAACAGCGTCGCACCCAGCGCGAACACGTCGGCGGCGGGCGTCGGATCGGAACCCCGCGCGACCTCGGGGGCCAGGTAGGCGGCGGTGCCGCAGATCAGGCCCGTCTCGGTGAGGGTGACGTCACCGGCGGCGCGGGAGATGCCGAAGTCGGTGATCTTCACCTCACCGTGGTCACCGAGCAGGATGTTGCCCGGTTTGACGTCACGGTGCACGAGTCCGGCCTGGTGGGCGGCGATCAGCGAGGACGCGACCTGCTCACCGATGCGGGCGACCTCGGTCAGCGGCAGCGGACCCTTCTGCCCCAGCTCGGCGGCCAGGCTGACCGACTTGAGGTACTCCATCACCAGGCACGGGTCACCGTTGTGCTCGGTGATGTCGAAGACGACGATGGCGTTGGGATGCTGGAAGCGTGCCGCGTTGCGGGCTTCCCGAATCGCACGCTGGCGCAAGACATCCCGCTCACCCTCGGGCAGGCTGGGCTTGATGTGGATCTGCTTCACAGCCACGGAGCGTTGGAGGCGTTCGTCGACAGCGCGCCATACAACGCCTGTGCCGCCGCTACCAATACGCTCGACCAGGCGGTAATGCTCCGCGATCTTCTGACCGGTATCGATGGCGCCTACTCCGAACCTTCTCGAAATTGTGACATCCCGCGTATTGACCATGGATATGGTCCGTCGACGAGTGTAGCTGGCCCGGTGCGGACCGCGTGCGGCAGCGTGGGTATTGCTCGCCCACAGAGCGTGACATAGATCATTGTTTGGCCCGCAGCATCCGTCCGGCCGCCTCCACCGCGGGGCCTGAACTACCCGCGTCGGCGACGAAGACCGCGAAGGCGAGGTCGCCGTCGATGCCGACGAACCAGCCGTGCGCGTGCTTGTCGTCGAGGTATTCGGCGGTGCCGGTCTTGCCGAGCAGGCCCGGAATATCGCGCAGCGCGGTGGCGGTTCCGGCGGTCACCGTCTCCCCCATCATGGTCTCTATCTGCGATGTCACGTCGGCGGGGACCGGCGCGGACGCCCGGTCCGCGGCGCCGGGCCGCCCGCGCACGATGACGGGCGCGGGCGCGGAGCCGTGCGCGAGCGAGGCGGCGACGAGCGCCATCCCGAACGGCGAGGCGGTGACGCTGCCCTGCCCGATGCTCGACTCCACCTGCTGCGCCGGGTTCTGCGCGGGTGGAACCTTCCCGGTGACAGTCGTCAAGCCGGGTGTCACATAATCCACCCCTAGACCGAGCTGCGCGGCGGCCGCGGTGAGCCCGTCGGCGGGTAATCGCACGCCGAGTTCGGCCATCGTGGTGTTGCAGGAGCGCGCGAACGCGGTGTGCAGCGGCACCGACCCGAGATCGAAGCCGTTGTCGTTGGGAATCGTGCGGCCCTCGATGGTCGCGCGGCCCGGGCAGGGCAGGACGGTGTCGATATTCACCCCGCCCGCCTGCAGCGCGGCCGAGACGGTGACGGTCTTGAAGGTGGAGCCGGGCGGGTAGAGGCCGGTGAGCGCGATCGGGCCCTGTGCGTCGGCCGGCGCGTTCTGCGCGACGGCGAGGACTTCCCCGGACGACGGCCGCAGGGCCACGATCGCGGCGGGCTGGGTCAGCGGGGTCAGGGCGGCCTCGGCCGCGTTCTGCAGGTCGATGTCGACGGTGGTGGCGATGTCGGTGGTCGGGGTCGCGTCGGGTCCGGCGATGCGCTGGGTGCCCTCCGCGGTCTGCGCGCGCACCGCCCATCCCGCCGCGCTGTCGGCCTGCTGCTGCCAGAGTTCGGCCAAACCTGAGGTCGTGGGTCCGGCGAGGGTCTTGTCGACGGTGAGCAGCCTGGTCTGCGGTGCGAGCGTCACACCGCGCACTCCGCTCAGTGCCTGCTGGACCGGGGCGATATCGGCTTCGCGCAGGGCGACCGCGGTGACCGGTTTACCCTGCGCCGCAGCCAGATCCGCCTGCACCGTGGCCTCGGTGACACCGTGCGGCGCGAGCAGCGCGGCCGCGGCGGCCAGATCGGCGTCGGGGGCGAGGTTCACCAGCGTCACCACCTGCTGGGTCATCAGGTCACCGCCCGAGGAGTCCAGCACGCGCGCGGGTTTCGGATAGACGGGGCTGTAGCTGAGCGGTCCTAATTCGAGCCCGGGCGCGACCGTCGCGGGATTCCAGTCGATCTTCCAGCCGTCGGTGTCGGCGGCGGTGCCGGTGCTGGTGTAGGTCCACTCGTTGCGGCCCTCGGGGCCGAACTTCCAGGTCGATTCGAGGGTGAAGGAGCCGTCGTCGGTAGCCGACACCCGGACCGAGTCGTTCTTTCCGAGGTTCTCGAACAGGGTGGTCAGCACCGGATGGGCTTGGTCGGGTTCGTCGGTGAGCGCCGCGGCGGCGGCCGCGTCACCGCTGCTCAGAGCGGCGGCGAAAGCGTCGGCGACGGTCTGTGGCTGATCGGGTCCCGACGAGCACGCGACCGGCGCCAAGGCGAGCGCGAGGAGCAGGACCGGTGTCTTGCGGGAGATGCGCACAGGGCGAGGGTAGCCGCAGTGGCGGCGTCGGTACGCATCTCGCGCATTACCACCAGCCGGTGATCGCCCCGATCTGGCGGCCGAGCTCGGGGGCGAGCGAGCGCGCGTAGCTGGCGGTCAGGTGGTGTTCGTCGCGGTAGATCAGCACATTGCCCTCGACGACCCGGCACCGTTGCGGCCTGCACACGGCATCGGAGAGATCGAGCAGGTAGACGTTCGGGTAGCCGGCCGCCGGTTCCGCGGCCGGGTCGACGGCGTCGAGCGCGTCGGCGCGGTCGAGTCCGCAGCTGTCGGGATCGCCGCGGTGGGCCAGGCAGTCGGTGGCGCGGTAGAGGACGCCGTCGCGGCGCAGTCGCGGAGTATCGCGCAGCGCAAGCACGTTCAGGCCGCGGTCCTGCATCGCCGACCACACTTCGAGGTATTCGCCGGGCACCTCGTCACCCAGACCGTCCTTGCGATAGCGCGTCGACAGCGTGAGCACCCAGTCCGGCGGCTCGGCGGCCAGCCGGTCGAGCACCTCGACCGACCATTCGTGGCATTCGGGGAACGGCCATTCGGCATACGACGGCTGATCGGCGAGGGTGACCGGGCACCCCTCCTTGAGATAGGAGACCACCCGGATGCCGTGCTCGACGCCGAGCAGTTCCAGCGCGGGAATCCAGTGCTCGGAGTGCGATCCGCCGACCACCGCGATCGAGCGGGTGGCGGTGTGATCGCCATAGGTACAGGTGCGGACCTCGCGGTTGGGGGTGATGCAGCCGTCGGTCGTCGGCGGCGGCGAGTCGGCCTGCCCTTCGAACACGGTGGGGCGCATCGGCTCCGGCGAATACTCCGCGCCCGACAGCAGGGCGGCCGCCCCCGGATACCGGTCCGCGTCCAGTGCCTGCGGCGGCACCGCCGGATTGGCCCGCAGCACCAGCTGCCAGCCCAGGGCCGAAGCGAGGACGGCGACGGCGAGCGCACCGACCAGCACCCCCGTCGGCCGATGCCTGACGACCGGGCTGTCCTGACCGGTCGGCGGCAGCCGCAACGGCGTCTCGATCAGGCGGGTGGTGGCATACGCCAGCACCAGCGAGACGCCGATCACGATCAGCCCGTCGGCCAGCCCGGCGTGCGCGCGGCCGGATTCGGCCAGATAGAAGATGAGAATCGGCCAGTGCCACAGATACAGCGGGTAGGCGATGGCGCCGAGTTCGGTGCAGACCCGCCCGGCCAGCACCCGGTTCGGCCACGCCGCCACCCCCGCGACACCGAATCCGGAGGCGATCACCAGGCAGGCCGCGGCCACCGGCCACAGCGCCGCCACCCCGGGAAACTGGATGGCGCCGTCGAAGATCGGACCGCACGACAGCACCATCAGCAGACCCACCGCGGCGGCGAGTCCACGCACCCGCCGCGGCAACCGCAGCCACGGCGCGGCGACGGCCAGCGCCGCACCGGCCAGCAGTTCCCAGCCGCGCGCGACGCTGTCGTAGTAGGTCCACGCCTGATGCTGCGCGGAGCCGGACGCGGCGTACCAGAACGAGAGCAAGCCCACCCCGGTCAACACCATCAGCAGCGCGGGCCGACCGGCCGCGCCGCGCCGTCGCAGCCACGCCCACCCGGCCAGGACCGCGAGGATCACCAGATAGAACTGGCCCTGCACCGACATCGACCACAGGTGCTGCAACGGGCTCACCGACGGGTCGGGCGCCAGGTAGTCGAGTTCGGCGGTCGCGAGATACCAGTTCTGCACAGAGAACATCGAGGCCAGCGTCTGCGCCGCCGTCTCACCGAGCTGGGTGTAGGGCCGCAGGGCGACCGTGGCGAGCACGATCGCCGCCAGCACCACCACCAGCGAGGGCATCAACCGGCGCACGGTTCGCCGCGCGGTCACCCGGGCCGACACACCACCGCGGCGTTCGACCCCGCGCACCACCGCGCCGGTGAAGAAGAACCCCGACAGCACGAGAAACACGTCGACCCCGCCGGAGACCCGGCCCGCCCACACGTGAAACGCGACGACCAGCGCGATCGCGACGCCACGCAATCCGTCCAGGTCCTGCCGTCGCCCGGCCGAGGCGACGACGGGTCGACGAAGGATCGCCGTCTCCGGCGCAACCGCGGACGCGGGCTGAACTTTCGGCACGAACGACCCCAACGATTCGGACCCCACAGCGCAGAGCGGGGGGTTGTTTCCCGGCAAGTAACCATCAATTTGCCGTAGCGTCACGTGGGAAGCAAACCGCCGAGCCGTGGTCGAGGCCGGCGATGTAGGCCGCTAGTCCGTCCGCCAGGGCATCGTCACCAGGGCTGCCGCGTCGGATTCGTCGAGGTCGATGTCGAATACCTCGGTCAGCACCTTGGGCAGTTCGCCCGGTTCGAGTTCCCGCGAGTGCCCGGCGCCGTCGGGATATTCGGTGGTCAGCGTCATATCGTCGAGAACGTGGTGGACCTCGGGCAGGAACCGCTGCAGGAAGGGCCGGGTGGTGAACGGGGATCGCGGCGACGTCGAGACGAAGTGGTTGCCGACGGCGTAGTCGATCCGGTACTGCGGGTTCTCGGTGAACGTGTAGCGATCGATCCAGCCGTCACGGCCGAACTGGAACAGTACCCACAGGTCGCCGGTGTGGCGTTCGAGCCGGTAGCGCCAGTCGCCGAGACCGAATTCACCACGCCCATCGACCAATTCGAAGGGTTCGAGCGGGCCGAAGCCGAAGCCGACGTCGCAGATCCAGACGCGATCGTCGTCGGGTGTCGTCACCCGCAACAGGGCGTGGGTGGCGGGCCGGATCGCCCCGTCGGCGAGCGCGCCGTAGGTGACACGGCCGCTCAGCCCGGAGACACCGAATCCGAACCGTTCCAGCACGGCGGCGAACACGCCGACGTTCTCGAAGCAGTAGCCGCCGCGGCGGCGCCGGATCAGCTTGTCCTGCAACGCCTCCAGCTCGAGCGGAATCCCGCGGCCGAGGATGATCTCGAGATTCTCGAAGGGGATCGTCGTGGTGTGGCCGCGAACCAGCGCGCGCAGCGTGTCGACGGAGGCGGTGCGCGGTCCGTCGTAGCCGATTCGGGCCAGGTAAGCGTCCAGGTCCAGGTCCTCGCCCAGCCAGCGGTCGTCGCGTCGCGCATCAGCCTCGGTCATATTTCGCACAACCGCGGTGTGGCGATCCTTGTTCCCGCCGTCCCGGTGCGCCGGACCCACCGAGCCGGCCCGACCCGCGACCGTCGCGTCCGCGCACCCGCGGACGCGACGGTCGTCCGCTCAGCCCAGCGCGACCTCCGACCCGCGGTGCAGCTGCACCGGCGCTGTCTTGCTCGCGGTGTCGGCATTGATGCCCTTCGCGGCCGGATTCGCCTGCTCCAGCTGCGGCTTACGGTCGAGCAGCGTCTTGGTGAGCACGCAGGCCAGGTTCGCGTCGAGGTCGTCACGAACGACGAGCAGGTTGGGCACCACGATGGTCGGCACGTCGGCGGCGAGGCCGTAGGTGGCGGCGGGGATCGCCCCCGTCTCGTACACCGGGTTGATCTCCTTCAGCTTGGGCAGCACCCCGGTGATGTCGAGGAAACGGACCTTGTCCCTGGCGGTGGTGAACAGGTCGGTGATGCCGGGCGTCGGCAGGCCGCCCGACCAGAACATCGCGTCGATGGAACCGTCCTTGAGCCCGTCGACGGTCTTGGTCAGGTCGAGGCGCTGCGCGGAGACATCGCTGTCGGGATTGAGGCCGGCGGCTTGCAGCACGCGCTGCGCGATGACCTCGGTGCCCGATTTGGGCGATCCGGTGGACACGCGCTTGCCGCGCAGATCGGCAAGTGTGTTGATGCCCGCGTCGGCGCGCACGATCACCTGGGTGTAGTTGTCGTAGAGCCGGGCCAGCGCGCGTACCGGCTGTGTGCTGGTGAAGCTGCCCTTGCCCTGCACGGCGTCGGCGGCGGAGTCTGCCAGCGAGAAGCCCACCTGGTAGGTGCCGCCGACGACCTGCTGGATGTTCTGCACCGACGCGCCGGTCTCGGCGGCGGTCGCCTTGACCGTGCCGCCGGTGGCGGCCGAGACCTGCTCGGCATAGGCATTGCCCAGCGCGAAGTACACGCCGGTCGCGTTGCCGGTGGCGATGCCGATCCTGGTGTCCTGCTTCACTTCACAGGTCACCTCGCCACCGGCGTCGGCGGTCGGGGTGTCCTGCCGCCCGCCGCATCCGGTGAGCAAGGCGGCCGCGGCGGACACCGCGACCACGGCGACAACTGTTCTGACCATGAGGTCCCTCTCATCCTGCTGATGTCCACGGATCACGGTGTGTCCGTGGCTGTTCGGCGTCGCATCCGGTCGACGACGCCCGCGAGCACGGCGACGAGCAGCACCGCGAGTCCGATGCCGGTCGCGGTCGGGTTCGGGTAGAGCAGGGTCAGACCGGCCGCCGCGGCCAGCCCGCGCGGAACAGGCCCGACCGCGCCGATGCCGAACAGCCAGCCGCCCGTCGCCGCCGCGAGTGCCGCCACGCCGACACAGGCGGCCGCGCTCACCCACAGCACGTCGAGCAGGGCGCCACGGCCGAGCAGGTGCTGGCCGGAGTCGGTGAGCACGAACATCAGCGGCACCAGGAACGCGGGCAGCGCGTACCGCAGCGCCGCCCACATGGTCGGCATGGCTTTCGCCCCGGTGACCGCGGCCGCGCCGACGGCGGCCAGCGCGGTCGGCGGCGTCACCTCCGAGAGCACCGAGAAGTAGAAGACGAACATCGCGGCCGCGGGCGCGGCGACGTCCAGGTCGAGCAGGGCGGGCCCGATGATCACCCAGCCGATGACGAACGACGCCGTCACCGGCACCGCCAGCCCCAGCAGCGACAGCGCGATCGCCGCCAGCACCGCGGTGGTCGCCAGGACGACGGCCGGGTCGTCGGACAGCACCGACCCGGCCCGCACCAGCAACGAAGCCAGTTGCGCGCCGAGGCCGGTCTTGGTGGTCATCGCCGTGATCACGCCCGCCGCCGCACACACCGCGACGACGGGCAGCGCCGAGCGCATGCCGAGCGACAGCGCCCGCAGGGCCTCGAGCGCGAACTGCCCGATCTCCTTCCCCGACCACCGCTGCCTGTCGGCGCTCGGAACAGCTTGTTCGCCAGGAACTTTCGCGTCTTTGTCGCCGGATAACGCCCGCGCACGCAGCATGCGGTCGGGCACGGCCAGGATCAGGGCGAGCACCGTGGCGTAGACGACGGCACGTGTCGCGCTCATCCCGGCAAGCAGCAGCACGACGATCACGATCAGCGAGGAGAAGTGATACCCGAAGCGCCCCAGCAATTTCCACCACGGCGTCGGCAGCGGTCCGTCGGCGAGATCGGCGGGCGCGCGTCCCTCGGCGTGGATGCGGCGGGCGTCGATCTCGACCGACAGCAGGATGCCGAGGTAGTAGAGCAACGTCGGGATCAGCGCCCAGCCGAGCACCGTCACATACGACACGTCGAGGTATTCGGCGACGATGAACGCAGCGACGCCCAGCGTGGGCGGCGACAGGATCGCACCGACACCCGCCGCGGCGAGCATGCCGCCCGCCTGTTCGGGCCGGTAACCCGCTCGGCGCAGGATCGGCCAGGTGACCGCGCCGGTGCTCACCGCGGTCGCGGTGCCCGACCCGGAGACCGTGCCGAGCAGGAATCCCGACACCACCGCGGTCCGTCCCGCCGCGCTGTGCGAGCGACGGAACAGCGAGACCGACAGATCGACGAAGAACCGTGCGGCACCGGAGAATTCGAGGACCGCGCCGTAGAGGGTGAACAACACGATGTAGCTGGCCGCCACATCCAGCGGCGTGCCGTAGAAGCCGCTGCCGGAGTTGTACAGGGCGTCGACGATCTGGTCGACGTCGAGTCCGGCGTGCGCGATCGCCCAGTTCTGCGGCAGCAGTCCGCCGTAGTAGCCGTAGGCGAGGAACACCAGGCACACCGCGGGCAGAATGATCCCGGTGGTGCGCCGGCATGCCTCGAGCACCAGCACCAGCAGCAATCCGCCCATCACCACATCCAGTGGCGCCAGCATTCCCTGCCGGTCGAGGAACGCGTTGTAGCCGCCACCCGCGTCCCCGATCCGCAACGGCAGGATCGGATACAGGCACACCAGCAGCGCGATCGCGGCCAGCACCCAGTCGAGCACGGCGGGACCGTCGGTGCGATCGAGCCTGCCCCACCAGGACCGGTAGCTCAGATACACCAGCGGCAGCGCGACCGCGAGAAACACCACCAGGTAGTACTGACTGCCTTGGGCCAGTGGCCGGAACACCTGCCACACCGACAGCAGCGCCAGCCCGAGCGCGACCACGCCGACCAACCGGCCCGGAAACCCGGACAGCACCCGCGCGGGCCGCTCCTCGTCGTCCACGCCCAGATCAGCGGCAGTGACGACCGGTGGCGCTGAGCTCATGAGCGGACCATAGCAACGGGATTCGCGCGTCGGAGCGAAAACGACGACCGCACGGTCTGCACAAAATGGACATTTCGCGCCGGTGGATCGGCCGCCGATCAGCGCCGCGAAACCCGCGCACGGCGAGACTGTCGGTGCCCGCACCTACGATCCGGACATGCTCTCGATCGACGTCGCGCAGCGACGCGCACGCCTGGCGACCCGGCATCGCCTCGCGCCTTCGGCCCGCTCGACCGACCCCGTCGACATCGCCCGCTCGATGGTGGTGCTACACGCCACCGATCCGGCGACGGTTTTCCTGTCGGTCGGCGCCCGCGGCATCGATCTCACCCCGGCGGATGTGGAAAAGGCGCTCTACGACGACCGCACCCTGCTGCGGCTGCTCGCCATGCGCCGCACCATGTTCGTCGCGCCGACCGAATTGCTGCCGGTCCTGCAGGCTTCCACCTGCGATGCGCTCGCCCACAAGCAGCGCCGCGCCTACGGCCGCTATATCGAACAGGCCGGGGTCGTCGACGGCGACGTCCAGTCCTGGCTCAGCGATGTCGAGGCCGAGACGCACGCCGCGCTGCTCGCCCGCGGGACGGCGACCGGCGTGCAGTTGAGCAAGGACGTGCCGCGCCTGCGCACCCAGATCGATACGTCGCCAGGCAAGTCGTATTCGAAGCCGACCAGCATCACCACCTGGATCCTGGTGGTGCTCGGCGCCGAGGGCCGGATCGTGCGCGGGCGACCGAACGGCAGCTGGGCCAGCAGCCAGTACACCTGGGCGCCGGTCGAAACCTGGCTGCCACAAGGGTTCTCCCCCATTCCGGCCAAGCAGGCCCGAGTGGAACTGGTCCGGCAGTGGCTCCACGCCTTCGGCCCCGCCCCGGTCACCGACCTGAAGTGGTGGACCGGCTGGACCCTCGGTGAGGTCCGAAAAGCCTTGGCACACCTGGATACCGTCGAGGTCGACCTCGACGGAACCACCGGCCTCCTCCTAGCCGACGACCTCGACCCGGTCCCCGCCCCCGAGCCCTGTGCCGCCCTGCTCCCTGCCCTGGACCCGACCCCCATGGGTTGGCAGTCCCGCGACTGGTTCCTGGGCCCGCACGCCGAGCCCTTGTTCGACCGCAACGGCAATATCGGCCCCACCATCTGGGCCGACGGCCGCATCGTCGGCGGCTGGGCCCAACGCTCCGACGGCGAAGTGGTAACCCGGCTCCTCGAGGACGTCGACGCCGACACCCAGAAGCTGATCGATATCGAAATAGACCGCACCACAACCTGGTTCGGCGAAGTCCGCGCCATCCCCCGCTTCCGCACCCCGCTACAACGTGAGCTGACCGCCTGATCCTGCTCGCCGCCGAGGCGGGCGCCTCCGATCCCGACTGGAAAGCGACCGCGATCTGCTCGACCGGTAACTACGTGATCCGTGGGCGAGGTGACCTCGGAGAGCCGAGCGGTGCTCGACACCAGCGTTGTGATCGCCGAAGGCATCACGCCGATCTCGGCCGATGATCTCGTCGAGGTAATGCCGGTGTGAGTCGGGTCTGCGGCGTGAATTCGGGCCGCACACCGCAATTCTCTACCGGTGACCGGCCACCTGCTCACATATCCAGGCCGAGGTCGAGCACGCGGACCGAGTGGGTGAGGGCGCCGATGGCGAGGTAATCGACGCCGGTGCGGGCGTAGTCGGCCGCCTGCTCGAGCGAGAGGCCGCCCGAGGACTCCAGTTTCGTGTTCGGGGCGGTGGTGTTGCGGCGTTGGACGGCGGCCTGGGTCTGCCACAGCGGAAAGTTGTCGAGCAGCACCAGCTCGACGTTCTCGGCCAGTACCGCGTCGAGCTGTTCGAGGCTGTCCACCTCGACCTCGCAGGCAATATCGGGAGCGAGCTCACGGACGGCACGCAGGGCGTTGACCACCGAGCCCGCTGCGACGACGTGGTTGTCCTTGATGAGCGCCGCATCGCCCAGCCCCATCCGGTGATTCACACCGCCACCGACACGCACCGCGTACTTCTGCAGCGCCCGCAGCCCGGGCAGGGTCTTGCGGCTGTCGCGGATCTTGCAGTCGGTGCCGTCGACCTCGTCGACCCAGGCCGCGGTGGCGGTGGCGATCCCGGACAGGTGGCACACCAGATTCAGCATGGTCCGCTCGGCGGTGAGCAGGCCACGCGTCGGCGCCTCGATGCTCAGCACGGAGGTGCCGGGCTCCACCCGGGTGCCGTCGGCGACCCGGTCGGTGACGGTGTAGTTCCCGGCGCCGATCACCTCGTCGAGCACGAGTAGCCCGACATCGAGCCCGGCCACGGTCCCGTCCTGACGCGACACCACCGACGCCTTGCTCACCGCGTCGGCGGGCACGGTCGCGACCGTGGTGACGTCGGGCCCGTAACGCAGATCCTCGTCGAGCGCGGCACGGATCAGCGTCACCAGCTCGTCACGATCCAAAGCGGCATCCAGAGCCATCACTGCACTCCTGTTCTCGGGCGCACTGCGCCGGTTCGATAAGGCGGAGGGCATGATCCGTCCGCCGGTCTTGCTCAGGCGACTGTGTCCGGTGTTCACCGCGCACAGACCGGCACCGCGACGACATCGACGGTGGACAATTCGAGGCCACCGTCGGCGTCCAGCCGCACCGCGGTGCTGTGGCGCCGGTCCGCTACCGGGCCCGGATACTCCAACCGCGTATGGCAGCCGCGGCTCTCGGCGCGGTCGGCGGCCGCGACCAGCAGCGCACGGGCGGTCAGTGTCAGCGCGGCGTCCTCGATCCGGCGCAGTGTGGCACTGAAAATGCCTGCACCGGAGCTGGTTTCGTCGTGCGCCCGTTCATTCTGCGCAGCACCCGAGAGGGTGTCGAGTGGCGACGCCACCGACCTCGCCGCCGCGCCCGCCACGGTATCGAGTGGAGACCCGACCGACCTCGCGGCGTCGATCCGTATCAGTGCGGCACCGAGCCCTGCGCCGTCACGCACCACCGAGGCGTGCTCGGTCATCGCCTGCTGCACCACCGCCCGGTCGGCGAATTCCACCGTCCACGACGGGATCTTCTCGATCCGCGAGCGCACACCGAGCCGTTCGGCCGCGGCCGCACCGGCCCGTTCGCCCACGACCAGACCCTCGAGCAAACTGTTGGAGGCCAACCGATTCGCTCCGTGCAGTCCGGTCCTGGCGACCTCACCCGCGGCATAGAGCCCGGGAACCCCGGTCCGCCCGTGGGTGTCGGTCAGCACCCCTCCGCACTGGTAGTGCGCGCCGGGCGCGACCGGAATCAGTTGCGCCACAGGGTCGATCCCGGCCGAAAGACACGACGCGGTGATCGTCGGAAACCGCTGCACGAAGCCCTCGATCCGGCGCGCGTCGAGGAAGACGTGAGCGGTCCCCGTCGCCCGCATCCGCTCCGCGATGGCCCGCGACACCACATCCCGCGGCGCCAGATCACCCCGCGGATGCACGCCCGCCATCACCGAGTTGCCTTCGGCATCAACAAGAATCGCGCCTTCACCGCGCACGGCCTCGCTGATCAACGGCCGCCTGCCCACCCCGCCGGGCGTGTAGAGCACCGTCGGATGGAACTGCACGAACTCGAGATCGGCCACCGCCGCCCCTGCCCACAGGGCCAGCGCCACACCGTCACCGGTCGCGCCGGGCGGATTGGTACTCGAAGCGTAGAGCTGCCCGAGCCCACCGGTCGCCAACAGCACCGCGGGCGTGCGCACGACACCGAAACCGTTGTCCGACACCGCGACAACACCGCAGACACCCTCGGCACCGGTCACCACGCGTAAGGCGGCGGCACCGAACAGCACCGGCAGTCCCGCCGCATTGAGCGCCCGCTGCACCTCCGCCCCGGTGGCGTCACCACCGGCATGGATGATCCGGCGGGTACTGTGCCCACCTTCGCGGGTGCGCGAGATCTGGCCGTCGCGACCGAGATCGAAGACCGCGCCGAGGTCGGTCAGCGCGGCCACCGCCGCCTGCCCGCCCGCCACGATCGAACGCACCGCGTCGACCTCACACAGCCCGGCACCGGCCTCGACCGTGTCGTGCACATGCGAATCGACCGAATCACCCTGCGGCGCAACGACCGCGATACCGCCTTGGGCATACTGCGTAGAGGTGTCGGTGGGCCCGCCCTTGCTGAGGATGAGCACCCGCAGCCCCCGCAGCGACGCCGTGCGCGCTGCCGTGAGCCCCGCGACGCCACCACCGATGACCACCAGGTCGACCTCGGCCTCCCAGGAGACCGGAACCGTCGCCGTCATGGTCGTTACCGGCTCGACCGCGCGGCGAACGGCGCGGTCACTCCCCACCGCCAGGGTTGCCGATCGCGATCATCCGCTGCACCGAGGCGCGACCGGCCTCGGCCATCGCCAGGTCGACGTGCACCTCGTCGGCGCCCTCGACCAGGCAGCGCAGCAGCGCGGCCGGGGTGATCATCTTCATGTACTTGCAGGAGGCGCGATCGTTGACAGCCTGGAAGTCGATGCCGGGCGCCGCCTTGCGCAGCTGGTGCAGCATGCCGACCTCGGTCGCCACCAGCACCTGGTTCGACGTCGAGTTCTTCGCCGCGTCGATCATGCCGCCGGTGGACAGGATGTGCACCCGCTCGGCCGGGAACGAACCCTCGCCCGCCAGGTACAGCGCCGAGGTGGCGCAGCCGCACTCCGGGTGCACGAACAGCTCGGCGTCGGGGTGGGTGCGTGCCTGCTCGGTGAGCTCGTCACCGTTGATGCCGGCGTGCACGTGGCACTCGCCCGCCCAGATGTGCATGTTCTCCCGGCCGGTCTCACGCTTGACGTGCGCGCCCAGGAACTGGTCCGGCAGGAACAGCACCTCACGGTCGGGGTCGATCGAGGCGACCACGTCGACGGCGTTCGACGACGTGCAGCAGATGTCGGTGAGCGCCTTCACCTCGGCAGTGGTGTTCACATACGACACCACCATCGCGTCGGGGTGCTCGGCCTTCCAGGCGCGCAGCTCCTCGGCGGAGATGGAATCGGCCAGCGAGCAGCCGGCGCGCTGATCCGGGATGAGCACCGTCTTGGCGGGGCTGAGAATCTTGGCGGTCTCGGCCATGAAATGCACGCCGCATAACACGATGGTGTCCTCTTCGGCTTCGGCCGCGATCCGCGACAGCGCCAGCGAGTCGCCGACGTGGTCGGCCACGTCCTGGATCTCGGGCAGCTGGTAGTTGTGCGCGAGGATCGTGGCGTTGCGCTCGCGCGCCAGCCGCCGCACCTCCTGCGCCCACTCCGGCGTCGCTTCGACACCCGTGTACCCCGCGGGTCCGTCGAAGACCGAACCCATCAGCGTCGGCTGTACGGTCGTCGTCGCCATGGTGGCTCCCTTCCTCGTGCGAACGGCTCCATCGCCTCGATTCGCACCAAACCAGGTTTTCGACTTAGAATCGAAAACGTGCCCCATAGTAACACCATCCACGAATCGCTCACCGCGGTGTTCCAGGTTCGCCGCTTCCCCGCCGAGGTTTCCGCAGGTAGCGGCGCTGCGGGCCGTTCCAGGCACCCGGAACTGGCGGTGCTGCTGTGGGAGCGGGCACTCGACCCACAGAAGGGCACCTGGTCGCTACCCGGCGGGCGGCTACGCGACGACGAGGAGCTCGACGCCTCGGCCCGGCGCCAGCTCGCCGAGAAGGTCGACGTCCGCGAGCTGGCCCACCTGGAACAGCTCTCGGTGTTCAGCGACCCCGACCGCGTCCCGGCCCCGCGCCGCATCGCCTCGGCCTACCTCGGCCTGGTCCCCCTGACCACCGAACCCGAACTCCCCCCGGACACCACCTGGCACCCGGTCTCGGCACTGCCGGACATGTCCTTCGACCACCGCACCGTCGTCGACCACGCCCGCACCCGCCTGGCCGCCAAACTCTCCTACACCAACATCGCCTACGCCCTAGCCCCCGACACCTTCACCATGTCCACCCTCCGCGAAATTTACTGCGCGGCACTGGGTTACGAC
>NZ_JBHXMY010000068.1:0-15141 GCF_042720195.1 Nocardia sp. NPDC058497
GACCTTCTTGGACTCCTTGGAACCGTAGAACAGCTCCTTGCGGACTTCCTTCGGCACGTCGAACTGCTTGAAGAAGGTCTTCGGCGGGGTCGCGATCGCGCGGCCGAGGATGAACATGATCAACGGCATCGCGATCGAGAGCACCGCCCGGTTGAACTTGGGCGCGGCCGGCACGTTCTTCTTCAGGAACTCGTGCGCGAAGGAGATGTGGCGAGCTTCCTCGGCGACGTGGATCGCCATCACTCCGCGCATGATCGGGTGGATGTCGGCACCCGAGCGCAGGATGTCCTTCTGGATGTGGTCGATCGGCTCTTCGCCGGCCAGCACCGCCATGAAGAAGAAGTTGGGCAGCCACGAACCACCGAAGCCACCCAGGTGGCGGATCTGGCGCACGAGCGGGCCCATGCCGGGCACGTCGGCGACGCGGTTCACCATCTCCTGGAACATCAGGGTGTGGTTGTGCTCTTCGATCATCTCGTGCGAGCAGTACCGGAACTCGGGATCGTTGTTCTTCAGGTTGAAGATGTACTGCATCATGCCGACGATCAGGATGGCCTCGAACTGCAGGCCGACCTTGGCGACGTTGGCCTGGCGAACCTTGCCGATCTCGATCTTCAGATCCTGCGGCAGTGCCTGGTACCAGGGGTGACGACCGATCGGGTCGGCCGCGGGCACCAGCATCCAGCGCTCCGGCTTGCAGTCCGGGTCGAAGTCCGGGTTGTCCCAGTCGATGTCCTCGAACGGGTCGAAGTGCCGGTCGACGGAAGCCTCCGACAGCATCAGCAACTTCTCGGCGTACGCCTGAGCCTCCGCGACTACGGGATCGACGTCAGGGGTGGTGGGCGCAGACATCGTCGTCACTGCCTCTCCTCAAGGGACATTTACTGTTTCCAATAGTTACACCTACAAGGGGTCACGTCAACTCTGCGATCGTTCCGATTTCGCGTGTTCGGCGCGTCGAAATGCCTGGAGGAAAAGCTACTCACCAGTAAAAATGGCTCTACCTGTGACACTACGTCCTACACAGTTGTAGGAAACTTCCGGGAAGCACAAAAACGAAGTTCGCGCCGAGCGCGCCATTTCGTCGAATGGACCGCCGGTACCGGCTATCCTGCGCGGACGCAGCGCGCGGTTACAGTGTCGTGGACGCTCAGCGAACGGCTCGACAACTCAGCGGACGGCGGGCGGGATGTTCGCGTTGTGCCGGAACACATTGTCCGGGTCCCATGCGGCTTTGACCGCGCGCAACCGGCCGTACTTGTCGCCGTAGGTCTGCGCGACCTGCTCCTGTCCGGCGTCGCTCATGAAGTTGACGTAGCCCTGCTCGGCACGGGCGAACGGGCGCAACTCGGTCCAGAAATCCCGCACCCACGTCCGTTCGGCCGCGTAACCGGCCGGATCGGGGCACGCCCCGGAGATACTGACGATCACGCCCGGCGCCCGAGACCCGCCGAAGGCGGAGTCGGCGTCGGCCGTCGCACAGAACTGCCCGCACAGCGGCATCGTCGGCATCACCGACAACGGCGAGGTCCGCAGCAGGTAGTGGCGCACCATCACCTCGGCCGCCGCGACATCGATCCGGTCCAGGTACAGCGAATTCTCATAGGCGCACATCCCCCACGGCGCGATGTCGTCGAACAGCTGTTGTAACGCCGGGTAGGGCATCTCGGCGACCAGTTCCCAGGCCGGGGCCGGGGTGAGTGCCCGCAGCAGGACCACCGCGTCGGCGAGATCGTCGGCTGTTCCGTCACCGGCGATGGCGACCACGAAGCCGGGTTCGCCCTGCCAGCGCTCCGGAACGAACGGCGCGGGCGGGCCGCTGATCGCGTTCATCGAACCGAAGTGCCGCTCGGGCAGGCTCATCAGCACCGCCTGGCCCTCGGTCAGCGCGGCGACACCGTCCTCCGGCGGCCAGAACAGCAGCGCGACCTGCACCATCGGCCCGAACTCGTGCAACTCGAACTCGAAACTCGTGGCGATCCCGAAGTTGCCGCCACCGCCTCGCAGGCCCCAGAACAGATCGGGATTCTCCCGCTCCGACGCCACGACCACACGACCGTCAGCGGTCACCACCTCTACCGACACCAGGTTGTCGCAGCTCATCCCGAACATCGGGGTCAGCCAGCCGAACCCGCCACCGAGGGTGAGCCCGCCGATGCCGGTGTCGCTGAGGAAACCGCCGGTCACCGCGAGTCCCTGGGCCGCGGCCATGCCGTCGAGCTCGGCCCAGGTCGCGCCGCCACCGCACCGTGCGCGTCGGCGCAGCGGATCGACGAGCACACTGTCGAGCTTGCTCAGATCGAGCATCACCGCGCCGTCGGCCACCGCGTGACCGGCGTAGTTGTGGCCACCGCCGCGCACGGTCAGGTCCGCCTCTATTGCCCGGAGCACGCCGACCGCCTCGGCGACCTCGGCGGTGTCGGCGGGTCGCACGACCGCGAGCGGCCGCCGGTCGATCGCGCCGTTCCAGACGGTGCGAGCCTCGTCGTAGCCCGCGTCCCCCGGGCCGATGACCTGCGCTCCGATGGAGCGACGTAACGGATCTACGCTGAACACCCCGGTCGACATGATGTCTTCCTCCGGTCCCGGCGCCTGCAGGCGCGTGCACCCCAGGTTCCCGACCACCGTCGACGCGGCCCGCGCGCTCCCCGCATGCTCGGCCCCGCCCGGTTCGGCGCGGCCGCGGCCACGCCGAACCCATATCGTCCCACCGGGTGACCCCGGGGCAACAGGGGCGCGGGATCTCAGCTCTGCGGCAGATCCGGGATCCGCGTGGCGCGGGCGTAGACCGTCTCGCCCTCGCTCAGGTGCAGGGCCGCGGCGTCACCGCGGGTGACCTGCGCGGCGAACTGATCGCCGGTCGCCGCATTGCGCAGCTCCAGACGCACCTCGAAACCGAGCCGGACGATGCGTTCCACCGTCGCCCTGGTAACGCCCGCGGACTCCGCGGTGCCCTCGTGCTCGGCCATCGCCATGCTCGGATCGCGACCGACGCGAATGTCGTGCGGGCGCACCAGATGGCCGTTGAGCCGGGCCACCGCACCGAGGAACGACATGACGAACTCGTTGGCAGGGCGGTCGTAGACGTCCTCGGGCGAACCGACCTGTTCGATGCGGCCCTTGTTCATCACCGCGATCCGGTCGGCGACATCGAGCGCCTCCTCCTGGTCGTGGGTGACCAGCACGGTCGTCACGTGGACCTCGTCATGCAGCCTCCGCAGCCACTTCCGCAGGTCGGTGCGGACCTTGGCGTCGAGGGCGCCGAACGGCTCGTCGAGCAGCAGCACTTGCGGGTCGACGGCGAGTGCGCGCGCCAGTGCCATGCGCTGGCGCTGACCGCCGGAGAGCTGCGCCGGGTAGCGATGCTGGAAACCGTCGAGGCCGACGATGCCGAGCAGCTCGTCGACGCGCTTGTCGATCTCCTTCTTCGGCCGCTTGCGGATCGTCAGGCCGAAGGCGACGTTGTCGCGCACCGTCATGTGCTTGAACGCGGCGTAGTGCTGGAACACGAAGCCGATGTCGCGCTTCTGCGGCGCCACGTGGGTGACGTCGTTGCCCGCGATCATCACGATGCCCGAGTCCAGCGACTCCAGGCCCGCGATCGAGCGCAGCAGCGTCGACTTGCCCGAACCGGACGGGCCGAGCAGGGCGGTCAGCTCGCCGGAGGGGATGTCGATGCTGACATCGTCGAGAGCGGCGAAGGAACCGTAGTTCTTGCGCGCGTTGGTCACGGTGATCATTCGGGGCCCCGCTTGCGTTCGAGGAGAGTCATCAGGAGAAGTACCACCAGTGCCATGCCCATCAGCAGGGTGGCCGCGCAGTAGGCGCCGAAGGTGTTGTGGTCGTTGATGTAGCGGCTGTGCACCAGCAGGGTCAGCGTCTGCGACTCGCCGCGTAGCGCGGTCGAGACCATGATCACCGCGCCGAACTCGCCGAGCGAACGGGCGACGGTGAGCACGACACCGTAGGTCAGGCCCCAGCGAATGGCGGGCAGGGTGATCCGCCAGAAGGTCTGCCAGCCGTTGGCGCCGAGGGTCGCGGCGGCCATCTCCTGATCCTCGCCGATCTCGTGCAGCACCGGTTCGACCTCGCGCACGACGAACGGCAACGTGACGAAGATCGTCGCGATCACCATCCCGGGCAAACTGAAGATCACCTTGAAGCCGACGTCCTCGAGCGCGCCGAACCAGCCGCCCGCGCCCCAGAGCAGGATCAGCGAAACACCCACCACGACCGGCGACGTCGCGATCGGCAGGTCCACGATGCCCTGGACCAGGTTGCGGCCGGGGAACTTGCTGCGAACCAGCGCCAGCGCGGTGATGACACCGAAGATCACGTTCAGCGGGACCACGATGGCCACGATGAGCGTCGACAGCTGGAATGCCGAGATCGCGGCGGGCGTGGTGATCGAGTCGATGAACGCGCCGATCCCCCGCTCGAACGTGCGGTACAGAATGATCCCCAGCGGCAGTACCAGCAGAATCAGCAGATAGCCCAGCGCCACGGTGCGCAGCGACAGGCGAGTGAACACGGAGAGCTTCATTCGGCTGCCCTCTCCTTCCGGGACGCACGCTCAGCCAGCAACCGCAGCACGAGCAGCGTGGCGAAGGAGATGACCAGCAGCGCCACCGAGACCGCCGCCGCGTTCAGCGGACGGTCGACCTCGATCTGCTGCTGGATGTACTGCGAGGTCATCTGCGTCTCGCCCGGGATGTTGCCGCCGATCAGTACCACCGAGCCGAACTCGCCGATCGCCCTGGCGAAGGCCAGACCGCCGCCGGAGATGATCGCCGGGGTCAGCGTCGGCAGCACGATGCGGCGGAAGGTGATCCAGTTGCTCGCGCCGAGCGACAGCGCGGCCTGCTCCACTTCCTTGTCGACCTCGATCAGCACCGGCTGCACCGACCGCACGACGAACGGCAGCGTGACGAACGCCAACGCGACGACCAGACCGGGCTGGGTGGCGTTGAGGTGGATGTCGACCGGGCTGTTCGGGCCGTACAGCGCGAGCAGCACGATCGAGGCGACGATCGTCGGGAGCGCGAACGGCAGATCGATCAGCGCGTTGACGACGCCCTTGCCGGGGAACTCGTCACGCACCAGCACCCAGGCGATGAGGGTGCCCATCACCACATTGAGCACGGCGACGACGACGGAGACGCCGATCGTCACCCGCAGCGAATCCAGGGCCGACGGCGCGGTGACCGCGTCCCAGAACGCCGGCCAGCCGCCCTCGAGCGAGCTGACGGTCAGCGCCGCCAGCGGCAGCAGCACGATGATGCTGAGCCAGAGCACGGCGATGGCGATGCCGAGCGGCCCCACCGAGCCGGTCACGCGCAGCCACGACCAGCGGGGGCCGCGCGGGGTCGGCGGCGATTTCTCCAGTTTCACGGCGACGCCGGGATCGGGGGTTGTCCCGGTCCCGGCGTGCCTACTGCTGTCAGTCACAGTTGTCCAGTATCGCGTGTGCGCTGGGTCACGACCTACTTGGTGGCCTGGTCGTAGATGACCGCGACCTTGCCGGTGCCCTGTGCGAACAGCTCCTGGTCGACGGCCTTCCAGCCACCGAGGTCTTCGATGGTCCACAGCTTGGCCGGGGTCGGGAAGTCGGCGGCGAACTCGGCGGCGACCTTCGGGTCGACCGGACGGAAGCCGGCCTGGGCCCATGCCCGCTGGCCCTCGGGGGTGAACAGGAAGTCGCGGAACGCGGTGGCCTTGGCCAGGTTCTGGGAGTTCTTCAGCACCGCGACCGGGTTCTCGATCTTGAATGTGGTCGGCGGGTTGACGTGCTCGATCGGGTCGCCGTTGCGCTCGGAGAAGATGGCCTCGTTCTCGTAGCTCAGCAGCACGTCACCGGTGCCCTGCAGGAAGGTCTCGGTGGCTTCGCGGCCCGACTTGGGCTGGACCTTGACGTGCTCGGGCGAGATCAGCTGCGCCAGGTAGTCCAGGCCTGCCTGCTGGTTCTTGCCGCCGTCGCTCTTGGCGGCGTAGGGGGCGAGCAGGTTCCACTTGGCCGAGCCCGAGCTGAACGGGTTCGGGGTGACGACCTCGACACCCGGCTCGAGCAGGTCGTCCCAATCCTTGATGCCCTTGGGGTTGCCCTCGCGCACGACCAGGGTGACGACCGAGCCGAACGGGATGCCTTTGCTCGCGTCGGCGTTCCAGTTCGACTCCACCAGGCCCGCGTCGACGAGACGGGTGATGTCGGGCTCGACCGAGAAGTTCACGACGTCGGCCTCGGCGCCGTCCTTGACCTTGCGCGACTGGTCGCCCGAGGCGCCGTAGGAGGCCTGCACCTGCACGCCCTTGCCCGCCTCGGTCTTGTTGAACGCGGGCACGACCTTGTCGAAGCCCGGCTTCGGGACGGCGTAGGCGTAGAGGTTGATGGTGCCCCCGCTGCCGTCGGCTCCCACGTCGCCGTCGGTCGAGTCGCTGGCGCCACCGCCGCAGGCGGCCAGGGTGACCGCGGCGACAGCAGTGAGGGCGACAGCGGCGGCACGGCGGCGCGAGCCGATCCAGGTGTTGCGAGACATCGGGTGAACCTTTCGGAAAGTACCTGCCGGACAACGTCTTTCGTTGCGACAGGAGTACGCTCGTCGATCGGTAGACCTGCCGTGCGATGGACGCACGACAGTTGGCGCGACTCGGGCCCAGTGACCCCCGGTGTGACGGACTACGACTGCGAAAGAAAAAGCGCGCGCCAGTCTACTGGGCAAGAACGCGCAGACGTGTCCGGTGGCCGATCATCGACAGAGGATGTCCGCGACGGCGAGGTTGCCGACAGCGATCAACGCCAGTTCATGGCGGATCTGCGGGGCGACACTCGACGACACAGGCAGACTGTAGCAGATTACGACATGATGGTTCGCATCGACGAGAGTTCCACACCGAGGGGGGATTTCAACCTATGACCATGGCTCCAGACCGCGTTCGCGTACGTTTCCCGGAGATCAGCACGCGCACCTGGGAGCATCCGGCCGACCGCACCGCACTGGTGGCGCTGCGCTCGCTGAGCGGCTTCGACACGGTGCTGCGTGCGCTGTCGAGCCTGCTGCGGGAACGTCAGCACCGGCTGATGTACCTGGCGACCGCCGTGCGGGTCGACGACCGCCAGTTCCGTACGCTGCACGAGCTGCGCGCCGACTGTGTCGGCGTGCTCGACGCGCAGACCACGCCGGAGATGTACGTCCTGCAGGACCCGTCGGTCAACGCCTTCACCATCGGCATGGACCGGCCGTTCATCGTCCTCACCACCGGCCTGCTCGAACTGATGGACACCGAGGAACTGCGGTTCGTCATCGGCCATGAGCTCGGGCACGCGCTGTCCGGGCACGCGGTGTACCGCACGATGCTCATGCACCTGATGCGGCTGTCGGCCTCGGTCGGCTGGCTCCCGGTCGGCGGCTGGGCGCTGCGCGCGATCGTGGCGGCGCTGATGGAGTGGAGCCGCAAGTCGGAGTTGTCCGGCGACCGGGCCGGGCTGCTGTGCTGCCAGGACGTGGAGGCCTCGGTGCGGGTGCACATGAAAACCGCGGGCGGCGCCTGGCTGCACGAGATGAACCACGGCGCGTTCCTCGACCAGGCTGATGACTACCTACGCTCGGGTGACCTGCGCGACGGTGTCCTCAAGCTGCTCAACCTGGAGCTGCAGTCGCACCCGTTCTCGGTGCTGCGCGCCGCCGAACTGCGCCGCTGGATCCAGTCCGGCGACTACGAGCGGGTCCTCGGCGGCAGCTACCCGCGCCGCGAGCACGACAAGAACGCGCGGATCAGCGACGAGGTCAAAGAGGCAGCCCGCAGCTACCGCGAGTCCTTCGACCAGTCCGAGGACATGTTCGTACGCACCGTGCGTGACCTGGGCAAGGACGTGGGGTCGGCGGTGAACACCGTGGGCCAGGAGGTCGGGCGGACGGTCGCCGACCTGGGCAAGCGCTTCGACGACTGGCGCAAGAACTAGACCGGAAGCGCCGGCGCGGGCAGCCGCTCGCGCCGGTGCGTCACCTGGTGAAGAACCAGGCGATGACGACGAGAACGAGCAGGGCAACCAGAGCGAGCTGAACGCGGGAACGTGGCATCAGCGGGCACCGCTGCCGACGGTCGGGCGCGCGGCGGCGACGGATACCGGCGCGGGCGCCGCGACGGGCACGGCGGCCGGGATCGACGGCTCGATGCGATCCTCGCGGCCGAGCAGCCGGAAGATCGCGCGCAGGGCGCGGTCGAGCAGGAAGGCGATGGCGAAGCTGATCGGGACCATGCCGACCAGCACGACGAGGAACTGGGGGATGAAGGGCAGCCCGGCTACCCAGAGCTCGAAGCCGTCCCACCAACCTGCGATGCGTTGCACGCCGACCAGACTAGTCGGTGACCGTGAACGGGCGAATTCCCGTCGCTGTGACCGGCCGAACAGCACTGCGGGCGCGGTGCCGGTGGACGAGGGCGGGCAGTGCCCTGATGATGGGGTATGGAGTCTTCCAGCGCTGACAGCCT
Source organism: Nocardia sp. NPDC058497 (assembly GCF_042720195.1). NCBI lineage: Bacteria > Bacillati > Actinomycetota > Actinomycetes > Mycobacteriales > Nocardiaceae > Nocardia > Nocardia sp. NPDC058497. The sequence continues at coordinate 8,488 of NZ_JBHXMY010000068.1, forward strand.
GCCGATTCTGAGTCCGGTCTCCTCGAGCGGCCGTCGCGGTGCCTTCCCGCCGATCGACGACTACGCGTTCCTCTCCGATTGCGAGACGAACTGCCTGATCGCCAGCAGCGGCTCGGTGGAGTGGATGTGTGTCCCCCGGCCCGACTCCCCCAGCGTGTTCGGCGCCATCCTGGACCGCAGCGCCGGGCACTTCCGGATCGGGCCCTACGGCAAGCACGTGCCCGCGGCGCGGCGGTACCTGCCGGGCGGGATGATCCTCGAGACGACCTGGCAGACCGAGACCGGCTGGCTGATCGTGCGCGACGCGCTGGTACTCGGCCCCTGGCACAACAATATGGCCCGCTCCAGGACCCACCGCCGTACCCCGATGGACTGGGACGCCGAGCACATCCTGTTGCGGACGGTGAGATGTGTCAGCGGCACAGTCGAATTGGAGATGAGCTGCCAGCCCTCGTTCGACTATCACCGCGGCGGCGCGCGCTGGGAGTACACCGGCAAGGTCTACGAGGAGGCGACCGCGGTCGCCGTGAACAATCCCGAGGCCGGAGCGTCCCTGATCCTCACCACCGACCTGCGACTCGGCCTGGAGGGACGGGAAGCGCGGGCGCGCACGCGGATGAGCGAAGGCGATTCGGTGTTCGTGGCGCTGTCGTGGTCGGATCTGCCCGTTCCCGCCACCTTCGACGAGGCGGCCAAGAAGATGTGGACGACCGCCGAATGCTGGCGCCGCTGGATCACTCTCGGCGATTTCCCCGACCATCCGTGGCGCAGCTACCTGCAGCGCAGCGCGCTGACGCTCAAGGGTCTCACCTACGCGCCCACCGGCGCGCTGCTGGCCGCGGCCACCACCTCGCTGCCGGAAACCCCCGGCGGGGAACGTAACTGGGACTACCGCTACACCTGGGTGCGGGACTCGAGTTTCGCCCTGTGGGGTCTGTACACCCTCGGTCTCGACCGCGAGGCCGACGACTTCTTCAACTTCCTCAACGACGCGACCACCGGCGACAACGGTGACGCGCTGCCCCTGCAGGTGCTCTACGGCATCGGCGGCGAACGCCGGATCACCGAGGAGATCCTGCCCGACCTCTCCGGCTACGACAACTCGCGCCCGGTGCGGATCGGCAATGCCGCCTACAACCAGGACCAGCACGACATCTGGGGCACCATGCTCGATGCCGTGTACCTGCACGTGAAATCCCGTCAGCTGGTGCCGGAATCACTCTGGCCGATGCTGGAACGCACCGTGAACGCCGCGATCTCGCGCTGGCGCGAACCCGATCGCGGCATCTGGGAGGTGCGCGGCGAGCCACAGCAGTTCACCTCGTCGAAGGTGATGTGCTGGGTCGCTCTCGACCGCGGCGCGCGGCTGGCCCAGCTGCACGGTCAGCACGAGCGGGCCATGGAATGGTTCGACATCGCCGAGGAGATCCGCGAGGACGTGCTCGCCAACGGCGTCGACGAGGAGGGCGTGTTCACCCAGACCTACGGCAGCCGCACCCTCGACGCGTCCCTGCTGCTGGTGGTGCTGACCCGGTTCCTGCCGCCGGACGACCACCGTGTGAAGGCGACCGTGCTCGCCATCGCCGACCGGCTCACCGTGCACGGCCTGGTGCTGCGCTACGACACCGACACCACCGACGACGGGCTCACCGGCGAGGAGGGCACCTTCACCATCTGCTCGTTCTGGCTGGTGTCGGCGCTGGTGGAGATCGGCGAACTCGAACGTGCCACCCAGCTGTGCGAGCGGCTGCTCGGCCTGGCCAGCCCGCTGCGTCTCTACGCCGAGGAGATCGACCCGCACACCGGCAGGCACCTGGGCAACTTCCCGCAGGCGTTCACCCACCTGGCCCTGATCAACGCGGTGACCCACGTGATCAGGGCGGAGGACTCCCGCCAGGCCGGTCATTTCCAGCCCGCGCACACGCCGTCGAACCGGCCTGCCTGAGCGTCAGTAGGCGAGGCGCTCGGCGCGTTCCCGGAGCCCGGCCAGCGTGCGCAGGCCCGCGTCGATCTCGGTGATGCGCAGTTCGCGGTGGTCGCCGTAGCGCAGCCCGGTCTCCTCGGCGGCGCGCAACGCCTCCTCGGCGGTGCGGCCCACCTCGGCGGCGATCTCGGTGTAGTGGTCGCGCAGCACCCGCTGCAGGGTGCGCAGGCGGTTGCGGGATTCCTTGCCCACCTGGAAGATCACGTCGTCGGCCAGCCGGGCGACGGCCACCTTGGCCTCGGACTGCCTGCGCTGCTTGCGATTGCGGCGGTCGTCCCACAGCGCGTTCACGCCGAGCAGCACGCCCGCGCCCGCGGAGTACCAGTTGACCAGCGACATCCCGAGCAGGCTGGTGGCCAGACCGACCATCAGGATGCCGCCGTAGGAACCGCGCAGCGCCGAGAGCGCCTGCTGTCCGACACTGGATTTCGCGCTTTCGAGGGTCTCCAGCGGCTGCACCGGCTCGAGCACGTCGCCGGGGTTGGTCAGGCGCAGCTCGGGCAGCGGCGGGGTGCGGTTGTCGGGCGGGAACTTCGCGGCCACCTGCTCGGCGAGTTCGACGGCGCGGTAGTGCGCCATCACGAAGTTCTCCTCGACGGCTTCGCAGATCCGCGCGTCGAGCTCGGTCGCGAAATCGGACCACTTGCGGGCCGGATCGGTGCGTGCGATCTCGGCCTCGGCCTCGCGGACCAGGGTGCGCAGCCGGTGTCGCAGATCGTGTTCGATGTCGGCGCTCAGCTCGGAGCTGCCGTCGACGAGGGTGACCTGCCAGGTGGCGGTGCGCTGACGCAGCTGATCGGCCTCGGCGCGGGCGGCCGCAAGTCGCTGGGTGATCTCGGCGCGCCTGCGCGGATCGCGCAGGGTGTCGGCCTCGGCCCGCAGGGTGACGCCGAGCTGATCGGTGACCAGGGCGATATCGCGCACCGCGGCGGCCACGGCGACCGAATCGGCCTGGGCGACAACGTAGTCGTGCAGGTGATCGATGAGCTGGGGAATCCCGGACTCGATGTCACGCTGCTGGTCGCCGGTCTCCTCGGCCTGCCGGTGCAGCAGCGCCGAGACCGGGGCGACCGCGAAGTTCAGGCCTGCGCCGTCGAGCAGGGTGCGGTTGCGTCGCTGGGTCAGCGACCAGTGCGGGTTGCGGTCGATCTTGGTGAGCACGCACACCACCGACGGGCACACCTGCTCGACCCGGCGCAGGTAGTCCAGCTGCGCCTCGGTCAGTTCGGCGGCGGCATCGGCGGCGTAGAGCACCACGTCGGCGGCGGCGATCATCGACCAGGCCGCGCTCTCGTGGGTGGCGGCGCCGGGGGCGTCCATCACGACCAGACCGTCGGCCAGCAGCGGGCTCGGCTCGGCGAATTCCGCGCGCAGCACGCCGAGCGCGGTCAGCGCGGGGCCGGGATTCAGCGGATCGACGGGCACCCGCTCGACGCGGCCGCGCTGGGCCGACTTCACCAGCGTCGCGCTCGGCGCTGGTCCGTACTCGACGATCACCGGGACGCTCGGCTTGCCGTCGGTCGCGCTGACCGGGGTACCGACCATGCTGTTGACCAGCGTGCTCATCCCGGCCTGCGGTTCACCGACGACGACCAGGCGGACCCTGGTGTCGCTGAGCCTGGCCCGGACCATCCCGAGCCGCGCGTCGAGGTCGTCCCGGCCGCCGCTGCGGACCAGTTCCCGCAGTTCGTCGACGAGGGACACGACCGGAGCCATCACATCCGGATGCTTCACCGTCGCGGCCTGCAGTCCGGCAGCGGCAGACAACCTGTTCCTCACTCTCGTTGCAGGAGCCCGGCCGAGACTGGGACTACGCCATTTGGTCAGACGACCTGATCGTCAGATGACGAAGTCATACCCATGGTGTTCGGAGGGAAACACGGCACCCGAAAGATCGGCGCCGCCAACCCCGGAATCGAACAGTCCGGCCGACACGCCATGGTAGCTGTCGGGCTGACGATCGAAATCGGCGGCGATCGGCTTGGTGTCGATGACCGGCGGTTTCACCGGGGCCACGGTCGGCTGCACGGTCACCACCGGCGGCGGGGTGACCACGGTCGGCGGATCGATGTCGACGGTCGGCTGCTGGGTCGGCATCGTCGGCTGCTGGGTCGGTGCGGTCGGCTGCTGGGTGGGCACCGTCGCCGTCGGCTGCGAGACGGTGGGGTCGGGTACGTCGACGGTCGGGGTGCTCGGGTTGGTCGAGGGCGCGGTGACGCCACCGGTGGTGCCCGGCTTGGTGGTGACGATGTCGTCGTCCGGGACGGTCGGCTCGGTGCCACCGGTTCCCGCGGTCGGCGGCACGGTGACCTGGGGCTGCTTGGTGATCTCCGGCATGGTGGCGGCCGTCGTCGGCGTGGGCAGATCCGGCACCTTCACCGTGGTCGGGGTGTCGATCTCAACCGTCGGCTGCGTGGACGGCACCGTCACCGGGACCGTCGACGGGGTGCTGCCACCGGTGACGTCCGGCGCCACAACGGGTTTGGTGGGCGCGAACAGCGCGGGCACCGAGGCGGCGGGCGCGGTCAGCGGCGAGGCGGCGCCCGCACCGCCGAAGACATTGGCGATCGGCGTCGACGCGGCATCGGGCTGGATGGTCGTCTGCAGCGGCGTGCTGACCACCGGGCTGGTGGCGACCGGCGCGGGCGCGGCGGGCGCGACCGGAACCGGGGCGGGCGCGATCGGCGCGGGGGCAGGCGCGGTCACGGGGGCCTGGGCCAGCGCGGGCGCCGGTGCAGGCGCGGGGGCCACGCCCGACGGCGCGGTGGTCGTGCCGGGCAGACCGACACCGGAGGACGAGGAACCGGGCAGGCTGGGGCCGGTGGGCGAGGTCATGCCGCCGGTGGTTCCACCGGTCGTGTCGCCGGGGACCTTCAGGCCGTCGCCGAGCCACTTGCCGTAGTCGTCGAGCTGATCGCCGACCTGGCCGACCTGACCGGTGACCTTCATCTGCGAGGTGAACCAGACACCGTCGAGGCCGACGTGCGCGTCGACCTGCCATTCGGTGTTCACCATGGCACCGATGCCGTCGAACATGTCGCCGATGCCGTCGAACGGTCCATCGGCGGGCAACGATCCGGCCGCACCGCCCGCGCCGGGCAGGGCACCGGGTCCGCCGGGCAGGCCGATGCCGTCGAAGCCGGGGATACCGACACCGTTGCCGGGCAGCCCGTCGAAGCCGGGGATGCCGATGCCATGGCCGGGTAGGCCGAAGCCTGGCGAGTTCGGCAGGCCGAGCTGGTTGTCCTCGTCGCCACCGAAGCCGGGCTTGACCGGTGCGGGCGTGTAGCCGGGGAGACCGAAGCCGGACGAATTGTCGCCTGCGCCGGGGATGCGGATGTCGGTGTCGCCCTCGGATCCGGGAATCTCTGGGCGCCACTCGGATTCGGTGGATCGCGCGACCATCGAGACGTCGGCCGCGGCGGGCGGGTGCGCGGCGAACGGGGCGTGCGGCGCCACCGGATGGGGCGCGGGCGTGTCCGCGAGGTCGGGGAACGTCATCACCGGGCTCGGCGCGTCCGGGCTCGGGTCGGACGGGACCTGCGAGGACCAACCGGCGTAGCGGCTGTCGGCGTTGCTGTCGGCGTTGCTGGTGTCGGTGCCGTTCGCGGCGACCAGGGCGCCACCGGTGACGTAGGCGCCCGCCCGGGCTACCCGGGCGACGCCGTTGGCGACGCGGTAGGCGGTATCGGCGCCTTCTGCGCGCGCGGCACCGTCATCGAAACCCAGATCACGCGTCATCAATGCTCCAACACTCGCATCACTGTCGGCCCCCCACCACGGTCGAGGCGAAGTGAAGATCATCCAACACTATTACCGGAACCCCGAACTGTCGTTTCGACCAGAACGGTTGGTACCACCTTATGGCGAGCAACGTCTTTCGGCGACCCGGTGGAATCAGGGGGTCGCGATCCCAAGAGAACTCTAACGATTGCTCAACAGAGCGTGAAGATCGGCTGCTTAGCGTCGGTTTCGCCGGTCGAGCCGACCGGCCGACATCCCCACCGGAGGAGTCCGAGACCATGACCGTCATCACCCCACGCCGCCGTGCCCGCGCCGTCGCCCTCGTCGGCGGCTTCGCGCTGCTGACCGGCACCATCGCGGGCGTCGCCGGCGCCGCGACCGCCGATCCCACCGTGACCAGGGAGATCGGGCCCGAGCAGACGCTGATCATCTGCTCCGCGCCCGGCGTGCCCGCCCTGCCGCTGCTGCCGAACCAAGCGGCCCCGGGACCGCGTATCCACCTCGAGCATTTCGAGGGCGAGCCCGCCACACCGCTGCCCGCACTGCCCGCGCGCCCAGGTGAGCCGAGCGTCGAGCTGCGAGGCGACTGCGAGCACGGCGACGCACCGGGTGGCGTCGTGGTGATCCGCCCGGCACACGTGCGCTGACCAGGGGAAACGATGGATCGCACTAGGGTGGGCAGATGACCGGACAGCAGATCTTGGTCGTCGACGACGAGGTCAGGGTGCTGGCGTCGCTGCGGCGCGGCCTCGAACTCTCGGGCTTCGACGTCGTCACCGCCGGTGACGGCGCCCGAGCGCTCGCCCTGGTGCGTTCCGCCGCCCCCGACGCCATGGTCCTCGACGTGAACATGCCCGAGCTCGACGGCGTCGGCGTGGTCACCGCCCTGCGGGCGATGGGCAACGACCACCCCATCTGCGTGCTCA
>NZ_JBHXMY010000068.1:15151-17055 GCF_042720195.1 Nocardia sp. NPDC058497
CTGGAGGAACTGGAGTCGGCGCGGGGGGGGGGGGGGCCCCGCGCGGGGGGGGGTGTGACAACCCCCCCCCCTTTGGGGGCCCGCCCCGCGGGGGGGGGGGTGAGCGATCGGATCGCGGCGCTCGAGCGCGGCGCCGACGACTACCTCACCAAACCGTTCGACCTGGGCGAGCTGGTCGCCCGGCTGCGCGCCTTGCTGCGCCGCAGCGCCGCAACCGCGGTGCCGCAGGGAAAGACGGTGCGGGTGGGCGAGGTGGACATCGATCTGGCAGGCCATCGGGTCCACACCGGTGGGCGACAGGTCGAGCTCACCAAACGCGAGTTCGAGCTGCTGGCGATGCTCGCCGACAACGTGGGCATCGTGCTCGGGCGCGAGCAGATCCTGTCCGCCGTCTGGGGTTACGACTTCGCCACCGATACGAACGTGGTCGACGTGTTCGTCTCGTATCTGCGGCGCAAGCTCGAGACCGGCGGCGTCGCGCGGGTCGTGCACACGGTGCGCGGCGTCGGATTCGTCCTGCGCGAGCGCCCGTGAGCACCGGGTCGTGGTCGCTGCGGATGCGGGTGGCCGTGGTGTCGGCGGTGGTCGCCGCGCTGGTGGCGATCACCCTCGGCCTCACCTACGCGGCACTGCTGAAGGTGGCGGGCACCCGGCAGCTCGATCAGACGGTGTCGACGATGCACGTCCAGGTGGCCGAGCGTCTCGACGGTGTTCCCGCCCTGCCCATTCAGGTGCCGACGGAGGTACCACCCGATGCCACCGACCTGCCCGGCCCGCCGACGGTCGTGGTGCCCGCCCCAACCGACCCCGCGCTGGCTCAGGTGCAGGGCGCACCTGGCCTGCTGGTCCGGCTGAATCCCGATCGCGAACTGGTCGACGCCGCGATCACCCGCAGCCAGCTGATCGGCCTCGGCATCGGTGTCGCCGGTGTGCTCGTGGCCGCCGGATTGGGTTGGGTGCTGGCCGGTTTCGCCGCACGACCGTTGCGCAGGCTGGCCACCGCCACCCACGAGATCGACACCCTCGACGAGCTGCCACCATTGTCGGGCCGCGGCGCCAGGGAAGCCGAGGAACTCTCCGACGCGATGACCCGGATGCTGGCACGGCTCGAGACCGCGCACGGCGAGACCAGACAGGCACTGGCAGGCGCCCGCGATTTCGCCGCGGTCTGCGCGCACGAACTGCGCACCCCGCTCACCGCGATGCGCACCGACCTGCAGGTCCTCGCCGGTGACGAACTCCCCGCCGACCAGCGCGGCGCCGTCCTCGCCGACGTGCTGGCCGCCGAACGCCAGATCGAGCGCACACTCACCGATCTCGAACGTCTCGCCGTCGGCGAACTGACCGACGCGGACGCGTTCGAACCGTTCGAACTGTGCGAAACCCTCGATCGCGCCGTCCAGAACGCCCGGCGCGCGCAGCCCGGCGTCGACATCACGCTGACCGCCTGCGATCCGGTCCCGATGACCGGCCTGCCCGGCGGCATCATGCTGATCGTCACCAATGCGGTCGCCAACGCGGTCGCGCACGGAAATGCCACCGAGATCGCGGTGGCGGCAAGCACGGTCGCCGACGGGATCGAGATCACCATCGACGACAACGGCCCCGGGATACCGGAACACCTGTCCCCCACCGCCTTCGACCGCTTCGCCAAACGATCGGGCTCACCCGGTTCGGGTCTGGGCCTGGCCCTGGTCCGGCAGCAGGCCGAATTACACGGCGGCACCGCCGAACTCGCCGAAAGCCCGCGCGGGGGGCCGCGCCCGGTGGGGGGGGGCCCCCCCCCGCCCGGGGTGTTTCGGCCCCCACCGCCCCCCGCCCAGGCCCGCATGGCGCTGCGCACCCGCCATTCGATACTCGGTTCGCTGTGGACCGGCGATTCGAAGACCAGCACGTGACCGCCC
>NZ_JBHXMY010000069.1:0-12514 GCF_042720195.1 Nocardia sp. NPDC058497
TAGCGCGATCCCGGCGATCGAGCACAGGACCACCGGGGACCTGGTGGCCACGCCGATGACGATGGCAATAGTGCACAGCGCCGGTGACCAGCGCAGCCACGGCGCGAGTTGTTCGAGTGTCGCGTCGTCGAGCCCGCGATAACCCTGCGCTTCGAGGCGACACCGCACCGCGGAACGGACAGGCATAGCCGCGACTCCCTATCTCGCCGCTACACCGGACGGTGATGCCCGACGGTCGGCGCGGCGTCGTGGTGGTGCGGCCAGGGCAGCATCCCGGGCACCCGACGCCGATAGTCGCGATATTGATCGCCGAGGGCGGCCGTCAGGTCGTGCTCCTCGAGTCGCACGGCGATCAGGATGTAGGCGGTCGTCGCGATCGCGAACAACAGGTGGCCTGCCGTCATCGTCGGCGTCGCCCAGAACGCGATGATGAAGCCGACCATGATCGGATGCCGAACCACCCGATAGAACATCGAGGTGCGAAACGGCAAGTCGGTGTAGGGCTCGCCGCGCCAGGCCAGATAGACCTGTCGTAGCCCGAACAGGTCCCAGTGGTTGATCATGAACGTCGAGGCCAGCACAATGGCCCAGCCGATCCAGAACAGCGCCCACAGTACGACCCGACCCGCCGTGGCCTGCACGTCCCAGACGATGTCCGGCATCGTTCGCCACTGCCAGTAGAGCAGGAACAGCGCCAGGCTGGCCAGCAGCACGTAGGTGCTGCGTTCGATGGTGGCAGGCACCAGCCGCGTCCACCAGCGTTTGAACGCCGGGCGGGCCATCACACTGTGCTGGACGGCGAAGAGCCCGAGCAGCGCCGCGTTGACCAGGACGGCCTCGCCGATCGACGCTGTCACCCCCGCGTCGACGGTGCGGGGAACCAGGAAATTGCCGACGAAGCCGATGGCGTAGAGAAATGCGCCGAGAAATGCCAGATAGCTTGCGGCACCGTAGAGGACTGTGAGATAGCGCATCATCTTGCCCTTCGCGTGGTGCTTGCGTGTCCCGGGGCCGTGCGGCGATGGCGCCCGTACGGGCATCTCCGGCCCGACTCGAGGTGCAATTCGCGCCGGGCAGATGGGAGCGCCGCGGACCGAAGATGGTCGGCGATCGTGGCGCCCGGATGGGCGAAATCGCAGGCTGTGCGTACGATTGCGCAGCCGTCGTTGCGGCTGATCATCTTTTCACGGTAGCCCGTGACCAGACCGGTTAACAAGGCTCCCGTCGGGCCGTGGGCCCGGGATTCGAGGCCGACGCCGCAGCACTTTGCTGCGACCCGACACGGTAGGGTGCCAAAGGTGAGTTCGGCGGTCAGACGCCCAGGGTGGCGCGCAGCAGCAGTGTTGGCGATGGCCGTGTCGATGACGGTCCTCGCTGGTTGTACCGCGAATCCACCACCGCCGATCGAGAGCACCGATTCGCCCAAGACCACCCAGGCGAAGCCGGGGAAGAACACGGTCGTGGTGGCGATCGACGACATCGGCATCGGCTTCAATCCGCATCTGCGCTCGGATCAATCACCCGCGACGAACGCGGTGAGCTCGATGGTGCTGCCGAGCCCGTTCCGGCCGGTGGCGGCGCAGGCGCATCCGACCGTGGTCGAGTGGATGCCCGACGCGTCGCTCATCGAGTCGGCGGATGTGACGGCCCAGGAGCCGTTCACCATCACCTACACCCTGCGCAACCAGGCCAACTGGTCCGACGGCGCCCCGATCGCGGCCGAGGACTTCCGTTTCCTGTGGCAGCAGATGACCACCCAGCCCGGCGTGGTCGATCCGGCGGGCTACCGGCTGATCTCGGACGTGGCGTCCTCCGGTGGCGGCAAGACGGTCACCGTGACATTGACCCAGCCGTATCCGGCCTGGCGCGAACTGTTCTCGAACCTGCTGCCCTCACACCTGGTGAAGGATTCCCCGGGCGGGTTCACCAGCGGCCTGGTCGACCGGATTCCGGTCTCCGGCGGCAATTTCACCATTAAGTCCGTCGACCGCGGTCGCGACGAGATCCTGCTCGAGCGCAACGACCGCTTCTGGGGTACCCCGGCCGCGCCGGACCAGATCCTGTTCCGCCGCGGCGGAACTCCCTCGCAGCTGGCCGAATCGCTGCGCACCGGTGACGCGCAGATGGCGCTGGTGCACGGCGGGGTGGCGACCCAGGCGCAGCTCGCGGCGATCCCCTCGGTGCGGACCAACATCATGCCGCAGGCCCGTGAACTGCAGTTGGCGCTCAACGGCCGCTCCGGCGACCTGACCGACGTGCGGGTGCGCAAGGCGGTGCTCGCCCTGCTCGATCCGGCGCTGCTGGCCACCGTCGGCGCGCAGACCGGCGGCTGGGTGGAACCCGCACGCGCGCAGGTCCTTCCGCCGTCGAGCCCCGGCTACACCCCGACCGCGCCGCCGCGCCCGAGCACCGAGGAGGCGTTCGCGCTGCTGGCCGAGGCCGGTTTCGGGCGCGCGCCGGAGACGCCGCAGACCGGTTCGCCGACCTCACCCGCGCCGCGCCCGCGCTCGGTCGCCCGCAACGGCAAGGGGCTCTCGGTGCGGATCGGCGCCGTCATCGAGGACGCGCAGGCACTCGCCGTCGCGAACACCGCCGCCGACCAATTGCGCAGCGCCGGTATCGAAGCCACGGTCCGCGGCTTGCCCGCCGACGAGCTGTACGGCAAGGAACTCACCGAGTCGGGGATCGACGCGATCGTCGGCTGGGAGCTGGCCGGTGACGATCCGGCGACCGTGCTCGCCTCGCGCTACGGCTGCCCGCCGGTGGAGGTGGCGGGCGCCGACAGCAAGTCGCTGGCCGCCGCCGAGGCATACCGCAAGGCGCCCAGCAATATCGGTGGCGTGTGCGATCCGGCCCTGCAACCCTCGATCGACCAGGCGCTGCGCGGTATCGACGTGCCACGCATCCTGACCGAGGCCGAACCCCGGCTGTGGGAACTGTCGACCGTGCTGCCGATCGTGCAGGACAATGTCGTCGCCGCGGCGGGCCCGCGGGTGGACGGTGTGTCGCTGTCCGGGGCGATCCAGGTCGGCATCTTCGGAGATACGGCGCAATGGCGGAGGCTCCCGTGACGCGATCCCACCGTGGCACCGGCGGTCTGCTGCTGGTGCACGCCCACCCCGACGACGAAACCCTCACCACCGGCGGCACGATCGCGCACTATCGCCGCCGCGGCGTTCCGGTCACCGTGGTGACCTGCACGCTCGGCGAGGAAGGCGAGGTCATCGGCGAGCGCTGGGCGGGCTTGATCGCCGGCGAGGCCGACCAGCTCGGCGGGTACCGCATCGCCGAACTCACCGCCGCGCTGGCCGCGCTGGACGCGGGCGAGCCGTGGTTCCTCGGCGGCGCGGGCCGATGGCGCGATTCCGGCATGGCGGGCACGCCGTCGGCCGAGCATCCGCGGGCCTTCGTGAACTCCGGTGACGCCGCGGTCGACGCGCTCGTCGCGGTGCTGCTGGAACTGCGCCCGCGCGTGGTCGTCACCTACGACCCGCGCGGCGGCTACGGCCACCCCGACCACATCCGCGCCCACCAGATCACCACCGACGCCGTCGCGGCGGCCGCCGAGCAGGGCTGGGACGTCCCCAAGTTCTACTGGACCGTCACCGACGGCGACCTGCTGCGTCAGCACACCGCCGCCCTCGCCCGCCGCACCGTCGATGAGCTGCCCGGCGCGCTGCCGGCGGGCTGGCGGTTGCCGATCGAGGCCGAGCTGGCCGCGATGTCGACCAGCGGCGTGACCACCGTGGTCGACGTGTCCGACGCGGTCTCGGCCAAGCGGGCCGCGATGCGCGCGCACGCCACCCAGGTCACCGTCGCGCCCAGTGGCCGGGAGTTCGCCCTGTCCAACAACATCGCGCTGCCGGTCCTGCCGGAGGAACACTTCACCCTGGTGCGCGGCGCGCGTGGCCAGGTCGGGGCGGACGGGTTCGAGCACGATCTGTTCGCCGGTCTGGAGTGAATAGACTCGCCGCCATGGTGACCGACTCCGATCAGCCCGCAGGCACCCCCACCGCCGTGCTGCGGTCCGTGCGCCTGCCCGCCCGACTCGACCCGGTGCTCTCGGGTCTGATCGTCGTTCTGCTGCTCGTCGACGCGCTGATCACCCTGGCACTCGAGGTGCTGTTCCTGCCGCTCTATCTCGGCACTCTCGCGTTTCCGGTGGCCGCGCTGCTGGCGGCGCCGATCAACGTTGCCCTGGTCTACGGCATGGAATCGGTGACCGACCGGCTCGGCTTCACCTTCGCCCCGATCGTGGTGTGGGTCTTCGGATTCCTCGTCGCCTCCTCGCGGGGGCCCGGCGGCGACGTGCTGCTCGGCAGCGACGGACGCACTCTGCTCCTGCTGGCCTGCGGTGTGCTCGCGCCGCTCGCCTACCTCTACTACCGCGCCAACTTCGGCCTGTTCCGGTCGAGCTGAGGTCAGCCGCGCCGGGTTTCGGCGCCGTCCAGGATCAGATCGATGGCCTGGGCGAACCTGCTGACCACCCCGGCCGCCGCTTCGGCCACGACCTGCGGACGCTGGTCGACGTAGCGCCGGTGCAGGCGCGGGTACTTCGTCGACGCGGCGGCGCTGGCGGCCATCACCTGGTCGACCCACTGCTGGGTGGGCAGCCCGCTGCGGGCGACGGTCATCAGCATCGCCGCTTCGTTGGCGCAGGAGCCGACGATGAACTGGAAGACCGTGTTGGTGGTGATGTCGACGACGTCGTCGTCGAAGCCGCCCGCCTCCACGATGGCCAGCATCGAGTCGGTCAGCCGCATCATGTTGGGGCCCAGGTAGGTCAGGGCCGCGTTGCTGAGCACGATCGTGATCCACGGGTGCGCCAGCAGGGTCGCGCGCAGGGCGTCGGCCTGCTCGTGCATCGGCGCGCGCCAGTGCCGCGGGTCGGGCCGCGGGACCTTGACCTCGCCGATGACCTGGTCGACGACCAGTTCCAGTAGTTCGTCCTTGTTCGCGACGTGGGTGTAGAGCGAGGTCGCGCCCGCGCCGAGCCGTGCGCCGAGTTTGCGCATGCTCAGCGCGTCGAAGCCCTCGGCGTCGAGCAGGCTGATCGCCTCGGCCACGATCTGATCCCGGCTCAGGGCGGGCTGGTCGCGTCGTTCGCGGGTGGGCCTGGTCCAGACCGATGCGATCTCGTTCGAGTTCGTGCTGGCCGCGGCCATCGCTCGCCTCCTCCGGTGGGTGATCACGTGCACTGTACGGACATCGTACAACGTTCCTCTTGCGAACATCGTGCGCTTGATCGTACAGTGTTCGACATACCCGCACGGCGTGCGGAGAACTTCGAGAGGAGAGCGCGATGCTCACAACGACTTCCGCGGACGAGAGGGTCCGCAATCCCCGCCGCTGGCTGATCCTGATCGTGCTGTGCCTGAGCTCGCTGGTGCTGATCGTGGACAACATGGTCCTCACCGTCGCCATCCCGCAGATCGCCACCGACCTCGGCGCGAGTTCCCAGCAGATCCAGTGGATCATCGACGCCTACCTGCTGGTGTTCGCCGGCCTGCTGCTCACCTCGGGCAGCCTGTCGGACCGGTTCGGCCGCAGGCTGGTGATGGTGATCGGCCTGGTGCTCTTCGGCGGCGCGTCCCTGCTGGCCGCCTACGCGGACAGCGCCGAGCTGCTGATCGCGGGCCGTGCGCTGATGGGCATCGGCGGCGTGCTGATCATGCCGAGCACGCTGTCGATCCTGATCACCGTCTTCGACGACGACGAGCGGCCCAAGGCCATCGGCGCGTGGAGCGCGGTGGCGACGGTCGGCATGGTCGGTGGCCCGGTCGTCGGTGGTGTGCTGCTCGATCACTTCTGGTGGGGTTCGGTGTTCGTGATGAATGTGCCGATCGCCGCGGTCGCCATCGTGGCCGCGCTGGTGCTGATGCCGGAATCCAAGGGGCCTTGGCGCAAGCCCGACGTCCCCGGCGCGCTCACCTCGATCATCGGCATGACCGCGCTGGTGTGGACCATCATCTCGGTGCCGCACGCGGGCTGGACCGACCGTGGCGTGCTGACGGGCTTCGCCGTGACCGTGCTCGCCCTGGGCGCCTTCGTGATTCGTGAACTGCGCACCGATGCGCCGATGGTTCCGCTGCAGCTGTTCCGCAATCGCACCTTCACCGGCTCCAGCTTCTCGCTGGTCCTGGTGACCTTCGCCAACGGCGGCCTGGTGCTCGTGCTCACCCAGTACCTGCAGTTCGTGCTCAGCTACTCGCCGATGGAGACCGCCCTGGCCTTCACCCCGATGGCGATCACCCTGCTCGTCGCCAACGGCATCGGCGCGGTGCTGGTCGGCAAGCTGGGCGCGCGGATCGTCACCATCGCGGGTCTGGTCGTCGTGGCCGCGGGCTTCGCGGTGCTGGCCACCCTCGACGCCGGTGCGAGCTTCACCCTGCCCGCCGTCGCGATGGCGCTGCTCGGCGCCGGTGGCGGTCTGGCGATGCCCGCCGCGATCGGCGCGCTGATGAGCGCGGTGCCCGAGGACCACGCCGGCGTCGGGTCGGCGCTCAACGACACCATCCAGCAGGCGGGCGCTGCCCTCGGTGTGGCGGTGCTCGGTGCGGTGCTGGCCGGTACCTTCGCCGGCGCCATGCCGGATTCGGCGCCCGCCGCGGCCAGGGAATCGATCGCGGGCGCGGTCGGCACCGGCGACGACACCGTCATCGGGCTGGCCAGGGATGCCTTCTGCACTGCCATGCAGGTCACCTTCGGTGTCGGCGCCCTCGCCTCGCTGGCCGCGGCGGTACTCGCGGTCATCCTGATGCGCGACGCCAAAGCTGGTGCGGGCCAGGATGAACCGACGAAGGAAGCGGTCGCGGTCTAGTTACCGCAGGACACGCGACGGCCGGGAGTCAGCTGACTCCCGGCCGTTCGCCTATTCCACTTCGCTCAAAGCGAGGCGACCGTCGACGAATCGGATTTCGGTCGCTGCCACGGCCACCGCCCAGTCAATTCGAGCTGCAGCGAATAGCTGAGGAAGGTTCGCACCAGCACGATCAGCGCCAGCACGCCGACGCTGGTGAAACTCGGCGAGAGTGCGACGGATCGGATGATATCGGCGGCGACCAGGAATTCCAGCCCGAGCAGAATGGCCCGGCCGAGCCCGCGCCGGTAGCTGCGATAGGCACGGTCGAAGTCCCCGCGACCGGCCACCTCGCGGGCGAAGCGAATCGTGCCGATCAGTCCGCCGAGGACGATCGCGGCGACGCCCGCGGCGTCGAGCACCTTCCCCGCGGTCTCGATGATCTCGGTGAACTCCACGAACCGCCCTCCGTTCGCACCACAACACCTCTTAGGAGGCTACGCCGCGCCCACATCGGCAGCGGGTGGACACTCGGCGCGTCCGGCGTCCGGCGACTGGCGACCCGCTTGCCCGCGTCCGGCGATCGGCGACTGCCGACTGGCGACCCGCTTGCCCGCGTCCGGCGACTGCCGACCTGCGTCCGCCGACCCGCTTGTCCGCGAGCGGCGCCGGCGACTGCCGACTGGCGGCCGGTAGCGGCGACTGGCGGTCAGCGCGTGCCCCGCAGACCGGGCGTGACGGCGTCGATCAGCGCGACGGCCTGGTCGATGGGAATGTCGACCACCAAGTAGGCCTTCTTGCCCGCGGCGGTGGCGGCGACCACGGTGGCCAGGCCTGCTCGGCGCTGCCAGTAGGTGCGGCGGATGGTCCAGCCGATGATGCCGGGGGCCTCCAGGCAGTCGCGGTTGCGGTCGAGGCTGCCGCGGCGGGTGATCAGCCAGGTGGGGCCGGTGCTGCCGGGCAGTACGCGGTGGCCGAGGCTGCGGTAGCGGTCCTCGGCGAGCAAGGCATTGATGACGGCGAAGACGGCGGGCACCGACCAGATCCAGGTGGGCAGTGGACCGGTGGTCACGGCGAGGACGATCAGCACGGCGACCAGGATGCCGACCGGCCACGCGGCCTTCGTATAGCGGCGGCGACGCGCGGCCGGACCGTGCTGGATCAGGTCGATCGTGCCGAGTGTCGCCCCGGTAATCGGCTGCGGTGCATCGAGATTCGCGTGCTTCGCCACCATCGACGGTACGGCGGAGTGCACTGATTCGGGCTGGGGCGCCTGCCCTCCGACGCTCTGCCCACCCGGCATGCGGCGGGTGCGGAGTAGTTCGTCGAGGGTGCGTTCGACGGCGGTGCGTGGCGCCTGGGGCAGGATCTTCTGGCGTGGATTCTCCCCGGTCATGATCATTTCCAGCTGGGCGGCCTTGGCGGCGCGCAGCAGCAGGGGATCGTTGAGGGTCGCGCCGCGGAAGCGGGCCAGGTCGAGGGTGATCTGGCGGGTGGTGAACAGTCCGTGGCGCAGGTGCAGGGTGACGCCGTTGTCGATCACGCGAAGCCCGAACCAGGTGGCGAGGTACTGCGCGCACGCGGCGGCGCTCACCAGGATCACCGAGAGCATGATCAGTCCGGTGATGACGATCGCCGCGATCGATGCACTCTCGTCGTCGAGGTGTTGCACGGCAGCCGATCTCGACAGCACGTCGATGAGCCCGTACTGGGCGCCGATGCCCGCGATCGGCGCGACCACCGCCAGACCGGTCAGCGACAGCGGCGCATAACGCACCCACGCTGCCTGCCAGTGCCCGATCTCGATGCCCGCCTCGGCGGCGGTATCCGCAGGCGAGACATGATGCGCCACATCGGAATCAGTCTGACCGGGCACGTATTGTCCGGTGTGCGCGAGCAATTCGGCGCGCAGGGTGGGAATGCGGCTGATATCGAGCGCGTCGAGCTTGAACTCCTCGCCCTTGTCGGTCTGTTTCCCGGTGCCGATGGCCAGCACCGCCAGACCCAGCATCCGGTGCAGCAGATCGGCTTCCACATCCACCGACCGGATCCTCGGCCGCGGCACCGACAGCGTGCGCCGCTGCACGATCCCGCTGCGCAACTGCACGTGATCGGCGTCGATCCGATAGGAGGTGGTGAACCAGCGGGCGACGCCGTACGCGGCGACCAGCGTCACCGGGATCAGCGTCCACAGCGGATTGCCGCTGGTGGTGCCGACGATGACCGAGCCGAGCAGCACCGGAATGTATTTCATGATCTCGGTGATCGGATACACCAGCAGCATGCGCGGGTCGAGCCGCTGCCAGTCGGTGAGCTGCGGCGCGGACTCGGTCACGTCGCGTCCCCGCGGTGCTGGGCGGCGATGGCGGCCAGCCGGGCCACGGTCTGCTCGGCGGCAGGCAGATCGAGCGCGCTGATCTTCACCGCGCCCGCCGAGGACGCGGTGGTGACGGTGACGGTGGCCAGCCCCAGCATCCGTTCCAGCGGCCCGCGCTCGGTGTCGACGGTCTGCACCCGCGAGATCGGCGCGACCCGCGACTCCTGATCCAGCCACCCGACCCGCGTGTACACCGCGTCGTCGGTGACCTCCCACCGATGCACCGCATACCGCCACAGCGGTACCACGACCACACCCAGCACCGCGAGCACGACGATCACCAGCCCCGCCGCCACCTGCCACCCGCGCCGGTCCCCGTCGAGCAGCACCCACACCGCGAGCGCCACGCACAGGATCCCGATCCCGATCGCGTTCTCCAGCGCCCACAGCAGCTTGGCCTTGGAACTCGGACGCCAGGCCGGTTCGGCCAGAATGGTGGAGCGCGGCAGCGACATGGTGCCATGGTTTCATGCGGCGGCGGTGAGTTCACCCCCTCGGGAATACGCGCGGTCGTGCGGAGGGTTGTCGTCCGACGAGGACGACCACCGCGTGCCCACAGCGGGCCCGTGACCAGCCGACCGCACGTTCGGGAAAGAAGTAGCGCATGATCGACGGGGTGACCGACCTTCCGAGCCCGAGCGTTCCCCTCCCGCCACCGTCCCCCGCCGCGATGCGCCGGGCGCTGCGCCGGGCACGCGACGGCGTCACCCTGAACGTCGACGAGGCCACTGTCCTGCTGCACGCCACCGGCGACGACCTCGCCGACCTGTGCGCGAGCGCGGTCAGGGTCCGTGACGCAGGACTGGAATCGGCGGGCCGCCCCCGCACGATCAGCTACTCGCGCAATGTGTTCATCCCGCTCACCAAGCTGTGCCGGGACAAATGCCACTACTGCACGTTCGTGACCGTGCCGGGCAAGCTGCGCGCCGAGGGCCACGGCATGTTCCTCGAGCCCGACGAGGTGCTCGAGATCGCCAGGCAGGGTGCGGCGCTGGGCTGCAAGGAAGCCCTGTTCACCCTCGGTGACCGGCCGGAGGACCGCTGGCCCGAGGCCGCGCAGTGGCTCGACGAACGCGGCTACGACTCCACCCTGGACTACCTGCGCGCCGTCTCCATCCTGGTGCTCGAGGAGACCGGCCTGCTGCCGCACCTGAACCCCGGCGTCATGAGCTGGGCCGAGATCGCCCGGCTCAAGCCGGTCGCGCAGTCGATGGGCATGATGCTCGAGACCACCTCGACGCGGCTGTTCACCGAGAAGGGGCAGTGCCACTACGGCAGCCCCGACAAGGACCCGGCCGTGCGGCTGCGCGCGATCACCGACGCGGGCAGGCTCTCGGT
Organism: Nocardia sp. NPDC058497; assembly: GCF_042720195.1. Classification (NCBI taxonomy): domain Bacteria; kingdom Bacillati; phylum Actinomycetota; class Actinomycetes; order Mycobacteriales; family Nocardiaceae; genus Nocardia; species Nocardia sp. NPDC058497. The sequence continues at coordinate 10,515 of NZ_JBHXMY010000069.1, forward strand.
GCCCTACACCACCGGCATCCTGGTCGGCATCGGCGAGACGCTCACCGAGCGTGCCGAGTCGATCATGGCGATCCGCAAGCAGCACCGCGAGTTCGGGCACATCCAGGAAGTGATCGTGCAGAACTTCCGCGCCAAGGACGACACCGCCATGCGCGATGCCCCCGACGCCGATGTCGCCGAGTTCCTGGCGACCGTCGCGGTCACGAGACTGCTTCTCGGACCGGATGTTCCGGTGCAGGCACCGCCGAACCTGGTCTCGCACAGCGATTGCCGCGCCCTGATCGACGCCGGCATCGACGACTGGGGCGGGGTCTCGCCGGTGACGGTCGACCACGTGAACCCCGAGCGTCCGTGGCCGAACCTGGACACCCTGCGCGCGATCACCGAAGCGGCCGGGTTCACCCTGGTCGAGCGCACCTCCGCGCATCCGAAGTACGTGCGGGCCGGGCACCCGTGGATCGATCCGCGTATCGGCGCGCACGTCGCCGCGCTCACCGATCCGGCGACCGGTCTGGCCAGGCCCGACGCCCTGCCGGTCGGCCTGCCGTGGCAGGAACCCGACGAATCATGGGACTCGGCGGGCCGCGTCGACCTCAACACCGCCATCGACACCGAGGGCCGTAACACCGACAGCCGCAGCGATTCCGGGCTCGGTCAGGAGGTCGTCGGCGCGTTCGGCGACTGGGAGACCATCCGCGAACACGCCCGCGACCTGGCCGTCACCGCGCCGGAGCGGCTCGATTCGGACGTGCTCGACGCCCTGCGCGCCGCCGAGAAGGACCCGGCCGGACTCACCGACGACCAGTATCTCGCACTGGCCACCGCCGACGGCGTGAACATGGATGCCATCGCGGCACTGGCCGATTCGCTGCGCCGCGAGGTCAACGGCGACGACGTCACCTACGTCGTGAACCGGAACATCAACTTCACCAACATCTGCTACACCGGCTGCCGGTTCTGCGCGTTCGCCCAGCGCAAGGGCGACGCCGACGCCTTCACCCTGAGCACCGACGAGGTCGCCGACCGCGCCTGGGAGGCACACGTCGACGGCGCCACCGAGATCTGCATGCAGGGCGGCATCGACCCCGAACTGCCCGTCACCGGCTACGCCGATCTGGTCCGTGCGATCAAGGCCCGCGTCCCGTCGATGCACGTGCACGCGTTCAGCCCGATGGAGATCGTCAACGGCGCCTCCCGCGGCGGCCAGAGCATCCACGACTGGCTCTCGGCGCTGAAAGAGGCCGGGCTGGACTCCATCCCGGGCACCGCGGCCGAGATCCTCGACGACGAGGTCCGCTGGGTCCTCACCAAGGGCAAACTGCCCACCTCGGCCTGGATCGAGGTGATCACCACCGCGCATCGACTGGGCATCCCGTCGAGCTCGACGATGATGTACGGCCACGTCGACAACCCCAAGCACTGGGTGGGCCACCTGCGCGTCCTGCGCGGCATCCAGGACGAGACCGGCGGCTTCACCGAGTTCGTCCCGCTGCCGTTCGTCCACCAGAGCGCCCCGCTCTACCTGGCGGGCGCGGCCCGCCCCGGCCCGACCAACCGCGACAACCGCGCGGTGCACGCCCTGGCCCGCATCATGCTGCACGGCCGCATCGACAACATCCAGACCAGCTGGGTCAAACTCGGCACCGTCGGCACCCAGATGATGCTCACCGGCGGCGCCAACGACCTCGGCGGCACCCTGATGGAGGAAACCATCTCCCGCATGGCCGGCTCCCAGCACGGCTCGGCCAAAACGGTAGCCGAACTCACCGAGATCGCGACAGGCATCAACCGCCCCGTCCGCGAACGCACCACCGTCTACGGAACCGTGGAGGCGAAACCCGTCGCCCTACCCCTGACCGTCAGCTGACGGCGAAAGATCAGGCGGCATGGCCCGGAGCGGCGGTAAAAGCCACCCCCGCATAAAAAAACCCCCCCCCGGGGGGGCCCGCGCGGCCGCCCGGGGCGCCCCCGGGGGCGCGCCCCCCGCGGCGCCTCGGCGC
>NZ_JBHXMY010000069.1:12524-17039 GCF_042720195.1 Nocardia sp. NPDC058497
GCCGTTCAGCCTCGGTCTAACTCTCAGGGGGAATGGCATATCTCGGATTAAATCCCATGCCGCTCATTCACATCCACCACGCGTGGGGTCCCCGTGTCGGCTGCGACCACAGCCGCCTCGACGGCCTGTCGAATCCACTCGCCTGTCGACAGCTCACGGGCGGACGCGAGCGCCCTGACCCGCTCGAGCACGTCGACGGGCAGTCGAACGCTGAATCCGGCCATCCGCTCACTGGCGGGACGAGTGTCCTCGGACTCCCAGCATCCAGTCGCCGGGTCCATCGCGACCTCGTTGTTGTCGTAGTACTCGCGCAATTCGTTCAGCTTTTCAGGGTTCATTTCACTTCGCATTCTTGTTGAAAACCTTGCGCTGGTTCGGCGTCATGTCATATGCGGTGACGATGTAAGAACGACCGTCGACCGCTTCGGCCAAGACGACGAACAGGTACCGTCCTGCGGTCGTTCGCCCGAACAACAGTGTGGTCTCGTCGCGCCCCGGCTGAAGGTAGCGGGGCCGCAGGGTCGCTTGTTCGACCTCGCTCGGGGTGACGCCGTGGGCGGCAATGTGGGCCTCGCTCTCGTCAGTCCAGTGGATTTCGAGCACGGGACCAGTGTAGTACGCGGTGTACTACACATGCTCCCGATCGACTGAGGTCAGGATTCGAGGCGGGCTCGGATGGTGGTGAGGCGTTCTTGGAGTTCGTGCTCGTCGATGATGCCGCGTGTCACGAGGGAATGGGCCAGGGCGACGAGCTGGTTCTCGGGGTAGGGGAGGCTGGAATAGAGGGTCGCCGAGAGGGCGTCTTCTTCGTCGCGTCTGCGCTGGAAATTCGGGATGTCGGCGTCGCATCGGGCGTGGTCGAGGGCGTCGCAGATGCCGTCGAGGCTGGTTTTCCACGGCGGGACGGGGTTGCTGACACCGTAGGCGGCGGCCATTCGCGGCCATACCTGGTTGCGTTCGACGATGGCTTTCAGCGGCTCGATGTCGTGGGGCGTACTCAGTGTCCGCTCCCTTGCTCGCTGACCGGGTGGATGGCAGGACGGGTCGCGGTGATCACGTTCGTGGTCACGCCCGGCTTGGGCAGGGCGACGCCGATCAGACAGTCGCGGGTGAGGATTTCCGTGAGCTGACCTTCGTCCCAGCCGTCGGTACCCGCGGGGCGAAGTGGCATCACCATGAAGCGGTGCTTCTGGTTCGAGTCCTGCACGCGCACCGCGACATCCTCGGGCAGGGTGAGGCCGAACTCGGACAGCACCTGGCGTGGCCAGCGGACCATGCGCCGCCGGTAATTGGGCGTGCGATACCACTCGGGTGAATTGCCCAGGATCGGGCGCGGATAGCACGAACACAAGGCGCACACGATCACGTTGTGCAGGGTGGGGGTGTCTTCGAGGATCGAGAACGCCGTGAAGTCGCTCGGTGTGCCGAAACCTGTCGGCTCGAGCCAATCCACGCCGACTTCCTTGCTCGCGGTCATCGGTTCGGCGAGCGCGAGCGCCTTGAAACCGGGATCGAGCCAGGACTTGGCTACCAGGCGCGCGGCGGGCGTCGGGCCGATCTGTTCGGCGAATTCGGTGAATCGCCGGTGTTCCTCGGCGGTGAAGATTCCCTTTTCGATGCACAGCTCACGCAGTGCGATCTCCAGCACTTCGAAATCGGTGATCTCGTCGACCATCGGTGCGACGGTACGTTCGTGATCGTGGTCGTGGCCGGTCATGGAGTCCTTTCCCGATCAGGTATCAGTTCGCCGGGCTGAGCCACCGCTCGGGGATCTCGGTGCGTAGTACGTCGGTGCCGATCCCGGTGTAGGTGTCCCACAGTCTTGACAGGTCGAACTCGACGACATAGAACCACTCGGGCTTCGCGTCGTGCCGGTCCCAGGTCTCGTCCTCGGGGGCCGGGCTTTCGTAGGCGAGCGCGGCGATCTCCCCGACCGCACCGCGAACGTATTCCGGCGTGCGGGTGTAGAACAGCGCGGGCAGTTCCCGCACGAGCACCTGATCGCCGACCCGGAATCTCGCCGCGCCCGCACGACCCGCGAACACCTGCGGATCGCCCTTGCCGACCGCGTCGAGGTGATGACTGTTGCGCTTGACCCGCGAGCCGTCCCCCGCGAACTTCGGCTCGGCCGTCGGCGTTCTCCCGGCCAGTCCGCCCTCGTAGCGCGCCTTGACCTCGAGCATGCGCTCACTCAGTTCGGTCAGCCCGATGTGCTGCTTCTCGGCCAGAACCCGCGCGACCGCGAGCAGCCACCTGCCGTAGTACGGAAGGCCGAGGTACATGGTGCGTCCGAGGTCGACATTGCCGATCCGGCGCCGCTCCTCGGACAGCCAGATCCCCCGCCAGGCCAGCACCTCGCAGATCACATAGGTGTTGTGCTCCCACGTCTCGTACTGCTTGTTCTCGTAGATGATGGGGGCGTCGGGCTCACCGCCCACATCGTGGTCGGTCTTCAGATACGCCCACAGACGTGCGTGGTCGAGGAGGTCGGGAGCCGGTGCATCGGGAAGCTCGGGATAGGAGGACTTGAGCCGGGCAACCAGATCCAGCGCGGCCGCACGATCTTCCGCCGTACTCATGGCGAGTCCCTTCGTCGCGCGGAGACAACGAGTTCCTTGCACCAAATCTAGGGCCCCATACTGCGAAGGTAAAGAGTGATCAGCTGATCGGGAGGCCGAGTTAGGGCAGGCTGACCTGGGACTGAGGCATGGTCTCGGGATAGGGTTTCGGTGGCGGAGTACCACCGCAGGTGAGGACAGACTAGGAGAACGGCAGTGCCGTACATCATCGCTGAACCGTGCGTTGACGTGAAGGACAAGGCGTGCATCGAGGAATGCCCCGTGGATTGCATCTACGAGGGTGGTCGCATGCTGTACATCCAACCCGACGAGTGCGTTGACTGTGGTGCGTGTGAGCCGGTCTGCCCGGTGGAGGCGATCTTCTACGAGGACGACACCCCGGACCAGTGGAGCGGTTACATCAACGCCAACGTCGACTTCTTCGACGAACTGGGTTCGCCCGGTGGCGCCACCAAGGTGGGCAAGGTCGACTTCGACCCGGCCTTCATCAAGGCGCTACCCCCCATGGCAGAAGAATGAGGGTCAGCAGCCTGCTGCCCGATTTTCCCTGGGACACGATCGCCGCGGTCAAGCAGAAAGCGGCGGCGCATCCCGATGGGCTCGTCGACCTGTCCGTCGGCACCCCGGTCGACCCGGTCGATCCGCTGATCCAGGCGGCATTGCACTCGGTCGCCGCGGTGCCCGGCTACCCGACCACGCACGGCACCCCTGAGCTGCGCGCCGCCGCCGTCGCTGCGCTGGCCCGCCGGTTCGGGGTCACCGGCGTCGACGAGGCGGCCGTGCTGCCCGTGATCGGCACCAAGGAGCTCATCGCCGGGCTGCCGCGCCTGCTCGGCCTCGGCGCCGACGATCTGGTGGTGATCCCCGAGATCGCCTACCCGACCTACGAGGTCGGCGCGCTGCTGGCGGGTTCGAAGCCGTGGCGCGCGGACGGTCTCACCCAGATCGGCCCGCAGAACCCGGCACTGATCTTCGTGAACTCGCCGTCGAACCCGACCGGCAAGGTGCTCGGCCTCGAGCACCTGCGCAAGGTGGTCGCGTTCGCCCGCGAGCGCGGCGCGATCGTCGCCTCCGACGAGTGCTACCTGGGCCTGACCTGGGAGGGCGAGGCCCTCTCGATCCTCGACCCGCGCGTGTGCGATGGCGACCACACCGGTCTGCTGGCGATCCACTCGCTGTCGAAGACCTCGAATCTGGCCAGCTACCGCGCCGGATTCGTCGCGGGCGACCCGGAACTGGTCGCCGAACTGCTCGAGGTGCGCAAGCACTCCGGCATGATGCTGCCGTTCCCGATCCAGGCCGCGATGACCGCCGCGCTCAGCGACGACGAGCACGAGGCGGAGCAGCGCGAACGGTACCGCGCGCGTCGCGAGATCCTGCGAAAGGCATTGCAGCAGGCCGGTTTCCGGATCGATCACTCCGACGCCGGGCTCTACCTGTGGGCCACCCGCCGCGAACCGTGCCGGGTCACCCTGGACTGGCTCGCCGAGCGTGGAATCCTCGCCGCCCCCGGCGATTTCTACGGTCCGCGCTCGCCGGAACACGTGCGCATCGCGCTCACCGCGACCGACGAACGGGTGGCCGCCGCGGCCGAACGCCTGGTCTGACCTACCGCTTCCGCAAACCCCGGGCACTCTCGTGCCCGGGGTTTCGTTTGTTCGAAACGCGTCTCTTTCGATGAAAGTCTCGGTATAACAGGTTCTCATTGCAGTCTCGATGAGGAGTCGCTCGGTGCGTGAGTTCTTGTATGAAAAGCCAGGTCAAAACCGATACGCCGGGGGCATGTCCCGCCGCGGGTTCCTAGCTGCAACAGGTTTCACGTTAGGCGCGGTCGCGCTGGGCAGCCGGGCGATCGCCGCCGCCGCCCCCGCGGCCGACGGCGACAAGGTGCCCGCCCTGGTGATCGGCAGCGGGTACGGCGGCTCGGTCGCCGCGC